>JAUNUL010000038.1 GCA_030538175.1 Propionibacteriaceae bacterium
CGCCCGGCCGCCGAGGAGGACCTCGCCGGAGGTGATCGGATTGATGCCCGAGATCAGGTTGAACAGCGAGGTCTTGCCGGCGCCGTTGGGACCGATGACCCCGACGAACTCCCCGGGGGTCACCGCGAACGTGACGCCCCGAACGATCTTCGCCCCACCCACGTGCCAGGACAGGTCGCGGACTTCCAGTGCCGCGCCGGGGGCGGAAGCGCGCTCCGAGTCCTGCTCGGGCGCACCTCCACCCCCCACGGTTGCCGATGCGTCGGTCACTGCTTCTTCTCCGGCGGTGCCGCGTCCTCGGCCGATACGGTCTTGACGAGCTCCGGCTTCCAGGAATCGCCATCCTTGACAAGCTTGGCCTGGAACATGGGCTGCAGGAGGGCGTGATCGGACTTGCGGATCGAATAGCTGCCCTTGGGGCCTTCGAAGCTCCAGCCTTCGAGCGCCGACACCATGGCCTCGACGTCGTCGCCCTGCTCAGCGGCGTGCACGATCATCTGAGCCGCCACGAAACCATCGGGGGAGAACAGGTCCGGCGTGCCGCCGGCCTTCTCGATTTCCTCGATCATGGCCTTGTTGACCGGATTGTCACAGCAGCTGGGGAAATAGTGGTTGAGGAAGTCGATCTTGTCCGATGCCGCACCATAGGCCCCGAAGGTCGAGCGGTCACCCAGACCGGTCACGACCGTGGTCTGGTCGAGCACACCCTGCTGGCTGAGTCCCTGCCACATCGCACCGGAGGTGGCACCGGCCCAGGCCACGAAAACCATGTCGGGCTTGGCGTCGATGATCTGGCGCGCGAACGGGGTGAACTCCGTCGCATCCTCCGGGACGAGGATCGGCTGGATCTGCGCACCCTGTGCGCCCAGGACGCCCTCGACTGCCTTGACGTTGCCCTGGCCGAAGGCGGTGTCCTGGGCGAACACCACGACCTTGCCGTCCGGCTTGGTGAACGTGCCGGCGGTGGCGACGTCCTGGAGTGACTGGCGGCCGGAGCGGAACGTGTACTTGTTCACGCCCTGGATCGCATCGGTCGCTGCGGGGCCAGAGATATAGAGCACCTTGTTCTGCTGGGCCTGCTCAGCCAGCTTCAACGCGATGCCCGACACCACGGTGCCACCGATGATCTTCGTGCCCTGACCGATCTGGTCCTTGGCGTGGGTGACGGCCTTGTCTGCGTCGCCGCCATCGTCCAGGAAGGTCACTTGGAGTTCGCGACCGTTGACCTTGTTGGTGCCGTCCGTGGCGTGCTTGAGGCCGGCTTCGAGGCCCTTGCGATAGGTCTTGCCGTATTCGCCGAGGGCTCCGGTTTCGGAATAGATGATGCCGACCTTGATGGGAGTGGCGGAGTCGCCACCGCCGGAGGTGCCACCGGAGCCGCCGCCGGGCGCGGCGGGGGTGCCGGGAGCGCAGGCCGCGACGGCCAGGGAGAGAGCCAGCGCGGCGCCGGCCAGGAGTGACTTCGTTGTCCTCATGTGTGATGCCTTTCGGGATGACCTGATAGGCGATTCAGGTATTGGGAATCCTTGGTCAGGAATGACGGCCTGTCAAGGGTTGGGCGGTGAGTGTTCGGGACCCGAACCGTTCACCTGAGCGCCCTAGCGTGTCGACCATGACCACTGTTCAGCCCGCGCTAGCCCGTCGACTCGGCCTCGCCGATGCCGTGTTCATCGGTCTCGGATCCATGATCGGCGCGGGGGTGTTCGCCGTCTGGGCGCCCGCCGCTCGGGCCGCCGGCCCCTGGGTGCTGCTCGGGCTGGCGCTGGCGCTCGTCGTCGCGTTCTGCAATGCCACGTCCTCGGCCCAGCTCGCGGCGCAATATCCCACCTCCGGCGGCACCTATATCTATGGCCGCGAACGGCTCGGAACGTGGCCGGGGTTCATCGCCGGCTGGGGCTTCGTCGTCGGAAAGACCGCCTCCATCGCCGCGATGGCGCTCACCTTCGGAGCGTACGTCTTCGGGCCCTTCGCCCCCTGGATCGCGGTGGCTATCGTCATCGTGCTCGCCGGGGTGAACCTGCTCGGGGTCACCCGGACCGCACAGCTGACGAAGGTCATCGTGTCGGTGGTGCTGGTCGTGCTGGTGCTGGTCATCGCCGCGAACATCCTCGGCGGGCCCCGTGAGTTCCCGTCGGGCCAGCCCGCGATTCCCTTCCAGGGCGGGGTTTACGGCGTTCTGCAGTCCGCCGGCCTGTTGTTCTTCGCCTTCGCCGGGTACGCCCGGATCGCGACGATGGGCGAGGAAGTGAAGCAGCCGAAGCGAGTGATCCCGATCGCGATTCTGGTGGCGTTGCTGCTGACCGCAGTCGTGTACGCCGTCGTCGGTGGGGTGCTGCTGTGGCGCATCCCGCCTGAGATCCTCGCGGTCACCGAGGCGCCGCTGGCGTTCGCGACGGCGTATTCGCCGTGGGCGGCGCTGACTCCGGTGGTCGCGGCCGCCGCTGCGCTGGCCACGGTCGGCGCCATGCTCAACCTGATGACCGGGGTGGGGCGCACCTCGCTGGCGATGGCCCGGAACAACGACCTGCCGCGCTGGCTGGCGTACGTCGAACCGACGCGGAGCGTGCCGCGCAACGCCGAACTCGCGCTGGCGCTCGTCGTCTGCGGTCTGGTGCTGCTGACCGACGTGCGTGTGGTGATCGGGTTCTCCAGCTTCGGGGTGCTCGTCTATTACCTGATCGCGAACCTGTCGGCGTACACCCAGGAACCCGGCCATCGCCGCTATCCGCGTTTCCTGCAGATCCTCGGGGCACTCGCCTGTGTGGTGCTTGTGGTGACCCTGCCCTGGCAAGCGATCGGCCTGGGGGTCGCGGTCTTCGCCATCGGCGTGGCCTATCGACTCATCCGTCGCCCTTATCGGCCAGCACGGGCAAAATGACGCTGGCCCGACCGTCCGATTGCGGGGTCAGGGGGGAATCCCTGCCGTAAGGTGCTCCTGACATTTCATTCGGCGCTCGAGGCGCCGAGAGGAGGAACGATGCGCATCGGTGTGCCTCGAGAGATCCGTCAGGGCGAGACGATGGTGGCTGCGACCCCCAAGACCGTCACGCAACTGATCGGTCTGGGCTATGAGGTTGTCGTTGAACACGGCGCGGGGGAACGCGCCCACTTCCCGGATGCGGCCTATGCCGCGGCGGGAGCTTTCGTCGAGCCGGCCGAGGAGGTGTGGCAGGCCGACGTCATCCTCAAGGTCTATGAGCCGATGGGAGAGGAATTCCATCGGATGCGCCGCGGCCAGAAGATCATCTCGATCATGGCGCCGGCCCGGAACGAGCCGCTGATCGAGCAGCTTGCCCAACAGGGCGTCACGGGCCTCGCCCTCGACGCCGTGCCGCGCATCTCGCGCGCACAGGCCCTGGACGTGCTGTCGTCGCAGGCCAACGTCGCCGGCTATCGGGCCGTCGTCGAGGCCGCGCACGCCTATGGCTCGCTGCTGAACGGCCAGGTGACCGCGGCCGGCAAGGTCCCGCCGGCGAACGTTTTCGTCATCGGTGCCGGCGTCGCCGGTCTCGCCGCGATCGGCACGGCCGTGTCCTTGGGTGCGATCGTGCGGGCGACCGACGTCCGGCCCGAGGTGGCCGAGCAGGTCCAGTCGATGGGTGGCGACTTCGTCCACATCGATGACTCCGCCGAGGTCTCGACCGATGGCTATGCCAAGGAGATGTCGTCGGATCAGGAGGCCCGGGCGAAGGAACTGTACGCCCGTGAGTCCGCCGGTGCCGACATCGTCATCACCACCGCGCTGATCCCGGGACGCCCCGCGCCGACGCTGATCACGCGCGAGATGGTCGCCGACATGAAGCCGGGCTCGGTCATCGTCGACATGGCTGCGGCCAACGGCGGCAACTGCGAGCTGACGGTCAAGAACGAGAAGATCGTGACCGACAACGGCGTGATCATCCTGGGCTATACCGACCTCGCCGGCCGGTTGCCCACGCAGTCTTCACAGTTGTTCGGCACCAACGTGGTCAACCTGATGAAGTTGCTGACCCCCGCCAAGGACGGTGAGGTCGCCCTGGACATGGACGACGTCGTGCAGCGCACGATCACCGTCGTGCGCGATGGCGAGATCATGTGGCCCCCGCCCCCGGTGTCGGTGTCGGCCGCCCCGGTCCCGGCCGCCGCATCGGCGACCGCGCCGACCGAGCTCGTCAAGGTCGACCCGGAAGTGGAGGCGAGTCGCAAGCGTCGGCGGACCATCTTCACCGGCGCGCTTGCGTTGGTGCTGTTCGGGCTGATTGGCAGCTTCGGGCCGGCAGCCTTGCTGCCGACCTGGACCGTGTTCATCCTCGCGATCTTCGTCGGCTTCTATGTCATCTCGAACGTGAGCCACTCGCTGCACACACCGCTGATGGCTGAGACCAACGCGATCTCCGGCATCATCATGGTCGGCGCCCTGCTGCAGGTGGGGTCCGACAACCTGGCCATCACGATCATGGCGTTCATCGCGATCCTGGTCGCGTCCATCAACGTATTCGGCGGCTTCCTGGTGACCCGCCGGATGCTCGGCATGTTCACGAAGGGCTGATCGGATGCTGCTCACCATGGTTCAGACCGCCTACATCATCGCGGCGGTCCTGTTCATCCTGGCTCTCGCCGGGCTGTCCAAGCACGAAACGGCCAAGCTGGGCAACCTCGCCGGCATGGTCGGCATGGTCATCGCGCTCGGTGCGACCGTCGCGGAATCGTTGACCTGCAAGGCCCCCGAACCGGGCGAGCTCGCTCACTGTGAGTACGCCATGGCCCGCCCGATGACCGCGATCCTGCTGCTGGCTGCAGTCCTCATCGGTGCGGCGATCGGTGTCTGGCGTGCCCGGACGGTCGAAATGACCGGCATGCCCCAGCTCATCGCCATCCTGCACTCGTTCGTCGGCATCGCCGCGGTGCTCGTGGGCTTCAACTCCTATCTGGCCGCTGACACCCACAACGCAGCGCACTTGGTCGAGGTCGCGCTCGGCGTGCTGATCGGTGCGTACACGTTCACAGGCTCGATCGTCGCCTTCGGCAAGCTGTCGGGTCGGATGAAGTCGAAGCCGATGATGCTGCCGGCGCGCAACCTGCTGAACCTGCTGGTGCTGCTCGTCGCGGTCGGGTTCACCATCTGGTTCGTGATGGCGCCCAGCGTGCTGCCGCTCATCGTGGTGGCCGTGATCGGCTTCGCCCTCGGCTGGCACATGGTCTCGTCGATCGGCGGCGGCGACATGCCGGTCGTCGTGTCGATGCTGAACTCGTATTCCGGCTGGGCCGCGGCCGCTGCGGGCTTCATGTTGAACAACAACCTGCTCATCGTCACCGGTGCGCTGGTCGGTTCGTCGGGTGCAATCCTGTCCTACATCATGTGCAAGGGCATGAACCGCTCCTTCATCTCCGTCATCCTCGGCGGATTCGGTGAAGGCGCCGGCCCGGCGCAGGAGGACCGCGACTATGGCGAACACCGCGAGATCATGGCCGATGGCGCGGCGGAGATGCTCAAGAACGCCAAGCGCGTCATCATCACCCCCGGCTATGGCATGGCCGTCGCCAAGGCACAGGGGCCGGTCGCCCAGCTCACCCAGAAGCTGCGCGACGAGGGCGTCGACGTCCGGTTCGGCATCCACCCGGTCGCCGGTCGCCTGCCCGGTCACATGAACGTGCTCCTGGCCGAGGCCCGCGTGCCTTATGACATCGTGCTCGAGATGGACGAGATCAATGAGGACTTCGACGACACCGACGTCGTCCTCGTGATCGGCGCCAACGACACCGTCAACCCGGCCGCCCTCGAGGAGCCGAACTCGCCGATCGCCGGCATGCCGGTGCTCGAGGTGTGGCATGCCGACAACGTGATCGTGTTCAAGCGGTCCATGGCGGCTGGCTATGCCGGTGTGCAGAATCCGTTGTTCTTCAAGGAGAACACGCAGATGCTGTTCGGTGACGCCAAGGATCGCGTGGAGGACATCATCAAGTCCCTCTAAGGGCTTGGTCGTCAGGTGCCCCTGACACGTGGTCGTCAAGGCCCCGGTGCGTTCGTCAGACGTTCGCCCCGGGGCTTTTTCGACCCTCTAGAGTTCGCTGCGAGGGACGGCAGGTGGAGCGAAGGGATTCGGTGTGGCCGAGCGCGTGACCGTGATCGGAGCTGGGCTGACGGGGTTGCTCTTGGGGCTGCTCAGCGTCAGGGCAGGGCACCGGGTGACCGTGGTCGACAGCGGGTTGCATCCGGGTGAGCCGCGGGGGTTGATGGCAGCACCGGCGGCGGTCCAACAAGAACTGCAATATCACCATGTCTGGCGCTGGGCGGGCACGCCGGCGTTGCAGGCCTATGCCGAGCAGGTACGCCTCGGCCAGGACCTCGTCGTGGCCGCCGCCGACGACATCGGGGTCCCGGTGCATCGGTCCGATATGGCCACGGTGACCACTGATGGCATGGAGGCCTTCTGGCTCCGCTATGAAGTCCAGGCGATGCGTGCCGCCGGCCTTGATCCCGAGTTCACCGACGCTGGCGGGTTGCCGTTGACCACCCGTCCCCAGCTCCTCTCCCCGGACCAGCCGGTCGTCGACGTCACGGCCTTCCGCGATGGTCTGCTGGCCGCTTTCCAGTCCTCGGGCGGGGAGGTGGCGTACGCCGCGCCGGACGACGCCGGGACGGGTTGGGTGGTCTCGACGACGCCGGAGCCGGTCTTCGATCGCGCCGGCATTCGGGCCCGGCTGCGCCCCGCGACCTGGAACTGGGTCGAGTTCACCGCTGACCCCGACGCCATGCCGCAGCGCAGCATGTCCGACCTCGACGACGGAGGGCGGGTGCTCACCGTGGCTGGTGACCGAGCCTGGCTCGGCAGCCGCAACGCGCCCGGACTGGACTGGCTGGTGCGGCACATCGATGGTGTGACCGTGCGCAACCAGTGGCAGGCGACCACGACAGCAACCCTCGATGCCCGACCGTTCGTCGGCGCCGTCGGCCATCCCGCCCATCGCCGGCTCGTCGCCTGCGGGTTCGACTGCTGGGAGATCACGCTCGGTGCCGCAGCCGCGGTCCAGTTGTTGGGCGTGATCAGCGGCCGTGACGACGCCACACTGCCCTGGCAGCCCCTGCGTGCTCCCCGGCCGGCAGCGGTCGCCCGCGCAGCCTGGGGGAGAGTGCGCCACGGCTTGAAGATCCACCCGGTCACGCCGTTCCCGCGCCGCGGCTGAATCGCCGAGCCGGCGGCCGACAGCGCGACCGGGCGGTGGTTCACCAGGAGGTCGCGACGTACTGCGTCTCCAGATATTCCAGAAGACCCTCATGTCCGCCCTCGCGGCCAAGGCCGGACTGCTTCCACCCGCCGAAGGGCGCGGCCGGATCGGACACCACACCCCGGTTGATGCCGACCATCCCCGCGTGCACGCGGTCGGCGAATTGCAGGCCGAGCTGCATGTCGGAGGTCTGGATGAACGCGACCAGCCCGAAATCGGTGTCGTTGGCGAGTTCCATCGCCTCATCGAACGTGTCGAATGTCGTCACCGGAGCGACCGGCCCAAAGATCTCCTCGACCATGCAGCGGGCATCGGGCGGCACATCCCGCAGCAGGGTGGGGGCCAGATAGTGCCCCTTGTCGCTGATCCCCTCACCGCGGGCGCGCTCGCCGCCGGCCAGGAGCTTCGCCCCACGCCCGACGGCGTCCTCGATGAGCTCAAGATTCGCGGCGACGGCCTCGTCGCTGATCAATGCCCCGAGCTGTGTCCCTTCGGCCAGCGCATAGCCGACCTTGACCTCGTTCATCCGAGCGGCGAACCCGGTGCAGAACTCGTCCACCCGACTCGCGTGGACGATGAACCGGTTCGCCGCGACGCACGACTGGCCACCGTTGCGCAGCTTGGCGATCATCGCGCTGTCGAGAGCGACGTCCAGGTCGGCGTCTGCTGCGACGACGAAGGGGGCGTTGCCGCCGAGCTCCATGGAGGTCCGCAGTATCGTGCCCGCTGCTTGCTTCAGCAGCCCACGCCCGACCTCGGTGGATCCCGTGAACGACATCTTCCGTGTCCGCGGATCGGCCAGCATGGCCCCGACAACGCCTTTGCTGTCGCTCGTGGTGACGACATTGACCACACCGGCGGGCACGCCGGCTTCCGCGAAGATGGCGGCCATGGCGTATGACGTCAACGGGGTCGCCGATGCCGGCTTCAGCACGACCGTGCACCCGGCTGCCAGCGCCGGCCCGATCTTGCGGGTCGCCATCGCGAGCGGGAAGTTCCACGGCGTGACCAGGACCGAGATCCCGACCGGCTTCAGTTGGGTGAGAATGTTGTACGCCCCAGACGGCGCCTTGGTGAAGGAGCCGGTGGCCCGGCACGCCTCCTCGGCGAACCAGCGCAGGAACTCACCGCCATAGTCGACCTCGCCCAGCGCCTCGGTGAAGGCCTTGCCGGATTCGAGGGCGATGAGCCGGGCGATGTCGTCCCGCTGGGCCATCAGGAGCTCCCAGGACCGCAGCAGGATCTCGCTCCGGCGGCGGGCAGGGGTGGCAGCCCACTCCTGCGCGGCGGTCTCGGCCGCGTCGATAGCCGCGATGCCATCGGCGATCGTGCCATCAGCCACGTGGGCGAGAGTTTCCCCGTTGCCCGGGTCAACCACCTCGAAGGCATCGCCGCTGCTGGCGTCCTGCCACTCGCCACCGATGTGGAGTCGGCCGGTCCGGGCCAGGTCAGATGCGGTCATGGTGTCCCCTTCGGCTCTGATGTCCTTCGACCGTACGCCCCCAACCAGCATCCGGTTGGCGCAGGGAGGGTCTGCAGAGGAATCCGCCACCGCGGTGTGGGCTACTCGCCGCGGGCGTACCCCACTCGTTCCCAAGCGGTGCTGCTCAACCCAGGGGCGCCATAGTCGGTGAGTTGCACACCGACGGCCACCTGCTGGGGGAGCTGATAGAGCGGCACCGTGGGCATATGGGTCGACAGCAGCTGATCCAGCTCGTTGGCGAGGACAGCGCGCTGGGCCGGGTCAGCCTCGGTCTCGATCCGTTTGATGCGGGCATCGACCTCGGGGTTCTCGAAGCGGGCCCAGTTCTGTTCCGCCCCCGCACCGAAGCGGGCGTCGAGGGTGGCGAGCGGCTCGTGTCCGCCTTGGATGCCGACGACGATCATGTCGAAGTCACCTCCGGCGAGGACGGAGCCGTTGTCGAAGTCGGCCAACGTGACGTCCTCGGTGATCACCGTGACGCCAACCTGGCGGAGCTGATCGGTGATCGCCTGGGCCTCGTTCTCCGACATGGCCAAGCCTTGGATGCGCGCCAGCCGCACCTCCAGGCGCCGGCCGTCCTGACTGCGTCCGTCTTCGTCGGACCCACGCCACCCCGCGCTGTCGAGCAGCTTGCGGGCCTTGGCCTGATCCCGGGCGAACTCCTGAGTGGCGATGTTGTCGGCGTACCCCTCCTGGCCGGGCAGATAGATCCGGTTGCCCAGCGGGGCCGCGGTGAAGCCCACCCCTGGCAACGCCTTGGTCCCGATGCCCGAGCGGTCCAGGGCGTTCGCGATGGCCTGGCGCACGACCGGATCCCCGACCGGGCCGACGGACGACGTGTTGAACACCAACTGGCGGGTCATCGGCGACCCCGCGGTGCGCACCTCGATGCCCTTGCGGGCACGGACGGCGTCATAGAAGTCCTTCGAGCCCGCGATGTCGACCGCGTCGATCTGGGCGTCCAGGAATGCTTTCACCTGGTTCTCCCGCGGGACCGCCTTGATGGTGAAGCGACCCAACGTTGACGGGGTGCCCCACCAGTCCTTGTTCGGACTGGCCACGAATGCCTTGCTGTTGGCGCTGACTGTCGTGAACGGCCCGGACGTCCACTGTTTGGGGACACTGGTCCAGCGGGTGTTGAAGATCTCGGCGGTGCTGACACTCTCCGCCCGCAGCACGCTCACCCGATCGAAGATGCCGCGCCACTGGGGATATGCGCGGTTGAACGTCAGTTCCACGGTTGATTCATTGGCGCCCTGCGTCACCGCTTGGATGTCACGGAACCGTAGGTCCGCCGCACAGCGGAAGCCCGTTGAGCGGCCATTGCAGGCGGTCCAGGTGGCGATCATGTCGGCGGCAGTGATCTGCTTGCCGTCACCCCACACCGCCTTCGGGTTCAGCGCCAACGTCACCTTGGTCGGGTTGGTGGATGTCTCGGTGGCGGAGACAAGGAAGTCGGGGTTCGGGGTCGCGACCCCGCGCTCGTCGTAGCGGAAGAAGGTCGGGAGGAATGCCTGCTGGAGCCGAGCCAACTCCGCCGAGGACTGTTCCGACATCGGATTGAACGACCCGATCTCGTCGACGGCCAGCCGCAACTCACCACCCGGTGCGTGCGTGGTCGGATCCGTCGCATTCACCGCGGACAAGGCCAACGGCTCCGTGTTCGTTTCCCCGGTGTCGGTCGGGCCGGAACAACCGGTCACGACCAGCATTGCGATCACGGGCAGGGCCACCAGGCGACGCAGTTTCATGCCGTCCTTCTTCTTCCGATCCATATCCCAGTCCTCCGAGTCCTCAGATCCATGATTGGAACCACATCCGGGACAGCCACTGCGGATAGGCGAGCAGGGCATCGGTGAGGATCGGGAAGATGTACGCAAAGTTGAGCGTCACGAGCGTCACAGCGACCCCCACGACGATCGCCCCCCACCATCGTCGTGGCCCGTCGGCGCGACCGAGGAGGGCGCCCATGCAGAGGGCGATCGCGATGCAGGTGAAGGGGATGATCATGATCGCATAGAAGAAGAACAGCGGCCGCTCAGCGTTGGGGAACCAAGTGAGCCACGTCGACGCGACGCCGAGGACCGGCACCCCGAACCGCCAGTCCCGGTTGCCGACCCACAACAGCACAGCCGCCACCAGGGCAAACACACCCAGCCACCACAGGGCCGGCGTACCCATCCCCGTGATCACCCGCAGACACTTGTCCGGGCCGAGGCACCCCTCGGTGCCGGGCTGGATGTCGTTGACCGCATCGATGCCGATCGGGCGCGCCATCACCAGCCACCCGGCGGGGTGGGCCTCATAGACGTGGGTGGCCTCCTTGATGCCGGCGCCGGTGTGGAAGCCATAGATCTCGCGGTGATAGTTCCACAGCGACCCCAGCGCGGTGCCGAAAACCCTGACCACGGGATCATCGGGATGATTCGCCCCGTAGTCACGCGAATAGCCGCCGGAGGTGGTCAACCAGCCCCACCACGTCAGCACATAAACCGGCACCGCGAGAACGACCTGATAGAAGAAGGCGACGATGCCGTCGGTGATCAGGCTCAGCGGGGCCTCGCGGTGGGCACCCGCCAGGCGACGGGCGCCCATGTCCCACAGGACTGACAGCACCGAGAACACGGCCAGGACATAGATCGAGTTCCACTTCGTTGCGCACGCGGCGGCGAACAGCAGCCCGGCCACCAGCCGCCAGGGCCGCCAGAGGACGATCGGGCCATAGCCCCCATTCAGATCCGGGACTTCTCTGGCAGCCAAATGATCGGCGAGTTTCCGCCGGAACCAGTCGCGGTCGATCACCAACGCCAGGACTGCGGCGACGGTGAAGAATGCCTGGAAGATGTCCAGCAGGGCGATCCGCGACATGGTGAAGTGCAGGCCGTCCATGCTCAGCAGCAGGGCCGCGATCGCGCCGACCATGGTGGACCGGGACAGCCGCCGGGCGAGGAAGAACACCACCAGCAGCAGCCCACAGCCCGCGATCACCGACGGGATCCTGAACCCGAAGGCGTTGAACCCGAACACCTGGATGCCGAGCGCGATCAACCACTTGCCCAGCGGCGGGTGGACGATGAACGATCCCGACTCCTGCATGCCGCTGAAGTCACCGCGGATGGCCTTCTCGTTGGCGCCCTCGATCCAATTGCGCTCGAACCCTGACTGGAGGAGCGCGTAGGCATCTTTGGCGTAATAGGTTTCGTCGAAGACCAGCCCCGAGGGCCGGGTGAGCTCCACGACACGCAGCACGAATGCCAGCACGGTGATCGCGAGCGCGACCAACCAGGCGATGTTCCAGTCGGTCGGCATGGGATTGCGCAGCCGCTCGACCGTCGACGGTCGATGCTGGGCAATCTGGGGGTTCACGCGCGCCATCCTAATCACCGGCACGGACAGCTACGGTGAACAACATGACTGGACGGCTTGTGCTTGCGGGCACCCCCATCGGTGACGTCGAGGATGCTTCCCCCCGCCTGCGCAGGTTGCTGGTCGAGGCCGATGTGATCGCCGCGGAGGACACTCGTCGACTGAGTGGGATGCTCCAGCGGCTCGGGATCACCACAGCGGCGAGGGTGGTGTCCTATTTCGAGGGCAACGAGGCGTCGCGTACGCCGGGTCTGATCGAGTCGATCCGTGATGGCGCGACCGTGCTGCTGATCACCGATGCCGGCATGCCGTCGGTCTCTGATCCGGGCTATCGGCTGGTCGTCGCGTGTGTCGAGGCCGGGCTGCCGCTGACCGCGGCGCCGGGGCCGTCGGCGGTGTTGACCGCGTTGGCCGTGTCGGGGCTGCCGGTCGACCGGTTCACCTTCGAAGGTTTCCTGCCACGCAAGGCGGGGGAGCGGGGGCGCCGCCTGGCCGAGTTGGCCGCAGAGCCGCGGACAATGGTGTTCTTCGAGGCGCCACATCGGCTTGCCGAGTTCCTGGCAGACGCGGCCACCGCATTGGGCGAGGATCGGCCCGCGGCGGTGTGTCGGGAACTGACGAAGACCTATGAGGAAGTACGCCGAGGTGGTCTCGCCGAGCTGGCCGAGTGGGCGAAGGATGGGGCACGCGGCGAGATCACCGTGGTGATCGCGGGCGCCATCGCGCGGGCCGCAGACCCGGCGGAGTTGGTCGACGAGGTGGAGGCGCTCATCGCCGGGGGCGCGAAGCTCAAGGTGGCGTGCGGTGAGGTCGCCGCGCGGGCAGGGGTAGCGAGGAATGCGCTCTATGCGGCGGTGCTGGCGGCGCGCGGGTGACGAGGGCAGTCGCGAAAAGGGCAAAACCAGCATCCATCTGCTGTGAGTGGATCTCCGACTAGGGGTTTTGCGCGGTTCCGGCCAGATGACTGCAGATTATGCCGGTTGGGAACCGTGGGAGGATGGGGGTGATGCGCCTCACTGATCCGATCCCCGCGACCCCCGACAGCCTCTATGAACATTTCACCGGCTGGGCCGATGAGCGTGGGCTGGATCTCTATGACCATCAGGACGAGGCGGCGATCGAGCTCTTCTCCGGCAACAACCTGATCCTGGCGACCCCGACCGGGTCGGGGAAGTCGCTGGTGGCGGTCGCGGCACACTTCGCGGCGTTGGCGGGGGACCGGGTGTCGTTCTATACCGCACCCATCAAGGCGTTGGTGAGCGAAAAGTTCTTCTCCCTGTGTGAGATCTTCGGCGCGGAGAACGTCGGGATGATCACCGGCGACGCCTCGGTGAACGCGGACGCCCCGATCATCTGCTGCACCGCCGAGATCCTCGCCAACATCGCGCTCCGCGAAGGCAAGGCCGCTGATGTCGGGCTGGTGGTGATGGACGAGTTCCACTTCTATTCAGAGCCGGATCGCGGCTGGGCGTGGCAGGTGCCGCTGCTCGAGCTGCCGCAGGCACAGTTCCTGTTGATGTCGGCGACGCTCGGTGACGTCACCAAGTTCACCGAAGACCTGACCCGGCGGACCGGCCGCCAGACAGGTGTCATCGCCGACGCCGAGCGACCCGTGCCGCTGGAGTTCGAGTGGTCGATGACCCCGCTGCAGGACAAGGTCATTGAACTCGTCGAGGCCAATCGTGCGCCGGTGTACATCGTGCACTTCACCAGGCCGACGCCCTCGAGCGGGCGCAGTCGCTGCTGTCGATCAAGCTCGTCGACAAGGACGTGACCGAGCGGATCGCCGCGGAGATCGGGGCCTTCCAGTTCGGCCCGGGCTTCGGCCGTGTCCTCTCCAAGCTCGTACGCCGCGGGATCGGCGT
>JAUNUL010000039.1 GCA_030538175.1 Propionibacteriaceae bacterium
TGCCGGATTGGCCGGACCCGCTATCGGAAGGCGTTGGATGAGCACGACAGTCGAACTAGGCCTGGACACGTTTGGGGACATGACGCTGGGCGAGGACGGTACGCCCGACTCCGCGGCGCAGGTCATTCGCAACCTCGTCGAGCAGGGGACGCTTGCCGATCAAGTCGGGATCGACTTCATCGGTGTCGGCGAGCACCACCGTGATGATTTCGCTGTGTCCGCACCCGATGTCGTGTTGGCCGGTTTGGCGACACGCACCGAGCGCATCAAGCTCGGTTCAGCGGTGACGGTGCTCAGCTCCGATGACCCAGTGCGAGTGTTCCAGCGGTTCTCCACCGTGGATGCCCTGTCGAACGGCCGCGCAGAGGTGATCCTGGGGCGGGGCTCGTTCACCGAGTCATTCCCGTTGTTCGGGTTTGACCTCCAGGACTATGAACAGCTCTTCGAGGAGAAGCTTGATCTGTTCGCGCATCTGCTGACCGAGGAGCCCGTCACCTGGCAGGGCAATCTGCGTCCGGCGCTTGCTGCGGCCGATGTCCACCCCAAGACCGAGAAGGGTCTCACCGCCTGGATCGCCGTCGGCGGGTCGCCGCAGTCAGTGGTGCGCGCTGCGGCGTACAAATTGCCCCTGATGCTGGCCATCATCGGCGGGCCGGCGGATCGATTCAAGCAGTTCGCGGATCTCTATCACCGGGCGCTGGAGCAGGTCCGTGCGGCGGAGGCGGAGGCAGGTCTCGAGCCGGTGGGAGATCTGCCCATCGGGGTGCATTCTCCGGGCCACATCGCTGACACCGATGCGGAGGCGCGCGAGCAGCTGTTCCCGCACTTCAAGGCGAATCGGGACCGGATCGGTGCCGAGCGCGGGTGGCCGCCGGTGCAGCAGGGCGAGTTCGAACGCGAGATCGGGCAGGGCGCGCTGTACGTCGGGTCCCCCGAAACCGTGGCTCGCAAGATCGCCGATACCGTTCGGACGCTGGGTCTGGCGCGGTTCGACCTCAAGTACAGCAACGGCCCCATGCCGCATGCCCAATCGATGCGGGCGATCGAACTCTACGGGACCAAGGTCATCCCGTTGGTGCGGGACATGCTCGCGGGCTGACGCCCCATGCGTACGCCGGCAGGGCGCCCGGAAGCCTCGTTCGCGCCCTCGCCGAGCACTCCAAGGAAGTGGCCGCGCGGGCTATATCGCTATGTCGATAATCAGTCTAGGCTCGACGTGTCCACGCAAACGGGCAGCCGCCCGCGGTGGCGGAGGTGACCGAGCCGCGCGAGCCGTTCCCCCCGGCGCCCGACCAGGCAGAGCCGGGGAAGGTTAGCCCCACGGGTGGGGAGGCCGGTGACCGTCAGCAGCAGGGCGCGTACCTCACGACGGCCCAGGGCGTACGCCTGCGCGACGCCGACCATTCACTCAAGGGGCCTGGGATCGGTTCGCAGACTGACCAAGTGGTTGGCCCTGATTTCACACTGGGGTTATGAAACGATAGGCTGGTGACAGCAGTCACTGTGTCCAAGACCACGTCTAACCGTCCTCTCAGATCTGTCATGATGGTCTTGACAGGCCTCGCGATCGGGTTGTTCGAGAAGGGGTTGTGACGTGACAGTTGTGACAGGGGCTCAGCACGAAGTTGGGGTCGACGAGATGTTTTTCTCGACCACGGACAAGAAGGGCGTGATTGAACAGGCGAACGCCGTGTTCGTACGCCTGTCCCGCTATTCCCGTGAGCAGCTGGTCGGGGCGCCGCATAACATCATTCGCCACCCCGACATGCCAGGTGGTGCTTTCCGCGTCATGTGGGACACCCTGGAAGCTGGTCGTCCATTTGGGGCCTACGTCCACAACCTCGCCGCGGACGGCAGTCGCTATGACGTGTTCGCCACCATCACCCCGGTCGCCGATGGGTATCTCTCGGTGCGCACCAGGCCATGCCGGACCGACATCATGGCCGTGGCGGACAGCCTCTATGACAGCGCCCGCGACTTGGAGCGACAGCTCGAGGCGGAGGGGAAGCATGCACCGGCTCGTGCGCGGGAAGCCGCTGAGCACTTGGCCGCGGCCCTGCAGTCAGCGGGTGTCGGGACCTATGACGACTTCTTGATGGAGGTGCTGCCCGCTGAGGTTGAGGCGCGGCACCGCATCTCGGGCGGGATTCCGCTGCGGCGTGAGGCCCCTTCAGAATTGGTGACCATCCTCGCGACGAGCCATGAGCTGTTCGATCATTTGGAGGCGTGGCTGAGCGATCTCGATCGGTTGGCGCAGTTCTCGCTGGACCTGCAGGAGGCCGCGCATCGGTTGGCCAAGGGTGTGTCCAATGCGGCGCGCACGGCGCAGTTGATCCAGGATGTCGAGGTCGGTCCTGAGTTCGCTTCGCTGATCATGCCGCTGCGGCTTTGGTCGGATATGGCCCACGAGATCGATCCGATTCTCGCGGAGATCGGGCCCACGCTGGAGGAGTTGCGGTCGAGCACGGCGGCGACTCGCTTCCGCATCGCCTTGGCGAGGCTTCACACCGAGATCACGGCCCGTTTTGCGGTTGAACTCATCGATAGCCAACAGGACGCCGATAAGTCGCGGGAGCCCCTGCAGAACTTGCCGTCGATCGGCTTGCTCTGTCAGGCCCTCAGCGAGGGCATCGATGAACTGAAACGTCAGGTTGCTTCGCATGCGGACCTCGTCCATCGAGCCATGGACCTCGTCGATGAATCAGCGGGCGTGATGCAGATCCCGACCGACCTGATGGCGACGTGGCACGCAAGTCTCGCCGCCCGCAGCGACGTTCCGCCTCGGATCGCGCAGTTGTCTCCCCAGATCGGTGCCCAGGTCACCAGCTCGGCCGAGGCGATTGCAGCCCTGCAGCATCTCGGCGTCCAGGCCGACCAGGCGCTCATTCGCCATGACAGCGGGATCCTCGCCGACTGCGTCGAGCGCATCGCCAAGGCAGCTGACAGCGTCCTCGCCTCCCGCGGGCTTTCGCACTAGCGAGCGCGGGGGTACGCAACGGGGGCACTCACTCCCCGGGCGCAGACCTGCGAGCGTCTCTCCGGGCCGAGTGGGTGAGCCCAAGGAGTCGTAGCGGTAGCGGAGACGACGACGCGAAGAACGAAGAACCAGCGCGGGGGCACGCAACGGGGGCACTCACTCCCCGGGCGCAGACCTGCGAGCGTCCCTCCGGGCCGAGTGGATGAGCCCAAGGAGTCGTAGCGGTAGCGGAGACGACGACGCGAAGAACGAGGAGCGAGCGCGGGGGTGCGGGGGTCGCCCCCCGCACAATTCAGTGCGACTCGCGCGCTGATTTGCGATGGACGGTGAGTTTGTCGGGGCCGACGCCGTCCAGGCCCACGCCGGCTTCACCTTTTTCGACTTTCCCAGCGTGGTCGGGGACTTCGTGTTGGAGTTCGCGCTCCATCCGCTGGTATCCGGTGGACGGGGGGCGTTCGGGCAGTTCGAGTTCGGGGGTCTCGATTTCTTCCCAATCGATGGATTCGAGCAGGTGCGAGATCATGTTGACCCGGGCGCGGCGCTTGTCCTCGGATTCGACGACATTCCAGCGGGCTTCGGGGATGTCGGTGTGGACCATCATCTCGTCTTTGGAGCGGGAGTACGCCTCCCACCGTGTCAGGGACTCCAAGTCGGTGGGGGAGAGCTTCCAGCGGCGCATCGGGTCGGTGAGGCGTGACCGGAAGCGGTTTTCCTGTTCGACGTCGGACACCGAGAACCAGTATTTGCGCAGGATGATGCCGTCTTCAACGAGGAGCCGTTCAAAGATCGGACACTGGTGCAGGAATCGTCGATATTCCTCGGCGGTGCAATAGCCCATGACCCGCTCGACTCCGGCGCGGTTGTACCACGAGCGGTCGAAGAGCACGATCTCGCCTGCGGCGGGGAGGTTTTCCACATAGCGCTGGAAATACCACTGGGTTTTCTGTCGCTCGGTGGGGGTGGGCAGGGCGATGATCGACGCGATTCGGGGGTTGAGGTATTCCGTCACCCGCTTGATCGCGCCGCCTTTGCCGGCGGCGTCGCGGCCTTCGAACACGATGACGACGCGTTGGCCGGTGGCCTTGACCCATTCCTGCAGTTTGACCAGTTCCCCTTGGAGTCGGAACAGCTCCGCCTCATAGAGGTCCTTGTTCATGCGCTTCACCTTGTGCCCGTTCTTCTCGGGCTTGGTGCTGGCGTCCTTGTCATTCTTGCCACCCATTTGAGCAGCGTACCGCCGCAGATCAGGCGCGCACCAACAGCGCGACCGGGAAATGCTGGAACAGCTCGGCCGGACGGGTCGGCCCGGTGTGCACGACATCGGTCAGCACGTCCCGCCAGCTGCCCGACAGTGGCAGTTCGGTGTCGCCCCATCCGGCGTGGTCGGTCGACAGTGTGTACGGGAACCGCGTCACAGCGGTGACCGCCCCGCCGCGGTCGAAGGCGAGCAGGTGGTGGCCGGCGGTCCCGGTGGCGAGGAGGGGAGCGTACGACTCGAACAGCTCTGGCCGTTCCCGCCGCAGCCGCAGCGCATGGCGGACGACCCAGAACTTCGCGGCTCCGGACGCATCGACCCACGGGGCTTCGGTCGCCTCGAGCAGTCGGCGCCGAGCGGCGAAGTCGATGTCGCGGCGGTTGTCGGGGTCAACCAGCGAGTCGTCCCAGAGCTCGGTGCCCTGATAGACGTCCGGGATGCCCGGCATCGTCAGCTGCACGAGCTTGGCCCCGAGGGAGTTCGACCATCCCGGTTGTTCGATCTGGGTCCAGAGTCGCTCGAGGCCGTCGCGCAGGTCCTCGTCGTCCACAGCGAGGTCGACCGCGGCGTGCACCGCATCCTCGAAGTCGGTATCCGGGTTGTTCCAGGTCGTTCCGGTCGCGGCTTCCCGCATGGCCTTCTCCGCGTACGCCTGCAACCGCTCCCGGGCGATCGGGCCGGCCCCGAGGAGCGTTTGCCCGATCAGATTCGCCAGGGACCGATCAGCGATTCCGGACCGGTCGATGAACGACGCCAACCACGGTGTGGCGAGGTCCCGAAGCTCCGCGAGCACGGCCAGCCGGGCACGCACGTCCTCACCGCGTTTGGTGTCATGGGTGGACAGCGCGGTCATCGACTGCGGCTGTCGCTCCTGGCGCCGAGCCATGGCTTCGTGGAAATCGGCGAGATACATCCCGAAGGCTGCCGGGTTGCCGCCGACCTCGTTGAGGGCGATGAAGCGATTCGCGCGATAGTACGCCGTGTCCTCCACGCCCTTGGCCATGACGGCTCCGGAGTACTGCTGGAAGCGACGCGCGAGCTCGTCGGCGGGATCAGCCAGCCGGATGAGCAGCGCGGCCAATGTCTCCGCGGGGATCTCCGGGCCGCCCGCCTGAGCCGCCGCCACCGCGGCGTCCGCGGCCGCCTGCAATTCCTCGACACCCTGCGGCACATAGGACCGGTAGACCCCGAAGTGGGCAGTCAGCTCAACCAGCGTTGGGCGTACTTCTTCGGCGGGCAACTCGGGCGCCAACGCCACCAGCCGCTCCAA
This sequence comes from Propionibacteriaceae bacterium, assembly GCA_030538175.1. GTDB lineage: Bacteria > Actinomycetota > Actinomycetes > Propionibacteriales > Propionibacteriaceae > Enemella. Next base: position 5,503 of record JAUNUL010000039.1, read on the forward strand.
CTCGGCCGCCAATAGCTCGGTGGCGGCGCGCCGCTTGCCGATTCTGATGTGCTCGGCCAGATCGAGTCGATCACCGACGACGTCGCGCTGGAATGCGGTGAAGGTCTCCTCGCCCGCGGGGTCGACGAAGACCTGGTTGACCTCGGTCATCGCGTCATAGCCCGTCGTGCCGGCGATCGGCCAGGTTTCGGGCAGGTCCTCGCCGTGTTCCAGGATCTTCTCCGCCAGCAGCCAATGGTCGGGGGCGACCTCGGCGAGCCACGCGAAGTACTCCTGCGGGTCCACGAGCCCATCCGGATGATCCACGCGCAGCGCGTCAACGTCCCCGTCAGCAACCATCTGCAGAATCCGCGCATGCGTGGCCTCGCGGACGCTCGGGTCCTCCTGGCGTACGCCGGCCAGGGTCGTGACCGCGAAGAACCGTCGATAGTTCAGCTCGGTATCCCCGGTCTGCCAGGGCGCGAGGCGATAGTGCTGCCGGGCGTGGACCTCGGCCACCGAGTCGCCGTCGGCGTACGTCCCGTCCGCGACCGGGAAGCGATGCTCGTGATAGTGCAGTTCATGGCCTGCCGGGTCCGTCGGGCTCGGCTCGACGGTCACCGCGTCCAGTCCGTCGTCACCCAGGATCGGCACGAGGATCGGGGCACGGTTCCAGTCGATGTCGAACCAGCCGGCGTACGCCGAATCCGGCCCCTGAGCCAGCACACTCCACCAAGCCGGGCTCTCCGCGGGCACCGCGATGCCAAGGTGGTTCGGCACGATGTCCAGCACGATCTGCAGGCCCTTGGCGCGCGCGGCGCTCACCAGCGCCTGCCAGCCCTCCTCGCCGCCGCGGGCCGGATCGATCGTGGTCGGATCGACGGTGTCATAGCCGTGATCGGACCCGGTCGTGGCGGTCAGCACGGGGGAGAGATAGACCGCGTCGATGCCCAACTCGACGAGATAGTCCGTCAGGTCGGCAGCATCCTGCAGGGTCCATGTGGGGCGGATCTGGAGCCGATAGGTCGAGGTGGGAATGCGCACGGGCCAACCCTATCCATCGCGACCTTCCGCGACCGCCGATGGGAGGATGGCCTTCGTGTGGACGACGCGACTCCCCGAGGGGGGCTATCTGACGCGGATGGCGGACGGCACGGTGAAGCAGATCAACCCCTTCACCGGCTCGGACGTGTGGACGGTGCCGGGTCGTGGCAATCGACCGCTCGGCATCACCGGCCGGGATCGCGAGGTGCTCGCACCCGGCGCGCACGCGCTGGAGTGCGCGTTCTGCTGCGAGCGCTATCTGGAGACTCCGCCCGAGAAGGCGCGGGTCGTGCACGACGACGAGGGCTGGCGTACGCTCCAGCGGCTGCCAGCCGAGGAACTGTTCACCACAGTCGCTGAGTTCCGCCGGATCCCGAACCTGTTCGAGATCTTGTCGTTCGACTATTGGCACAAGAACTATGGCTATGAGATCCCGGCGTTCATCTCCGAGCGCCAGTCGGCGTACCTGTCCACGGACGCCGGCGTCGAGCACGTCACCGCGGCGGTCAAACGACGACTGCTCGCAGGCGGAATGAGCGAAATCGAGTGGGAACGGATGTCGACCGCTGACAAGCTCGACCAGGCGACCGGGTTCTTCGGCGGCACCCACGATGTCATCGTCGCCAGGCGCCATTTCGTCGATGGAGCGAGCTATGACGACGAGCTCGCGTCCTCCGGCACGCTCACCCCGGCCGAGCACTATCGCTATATCGCTTTCACGGTCGAGTCGATGTTGGAGCTCTATCAGCTGAATCGGTACGCCCGGTATGTCGCGACGTTCCAGAATTGGTTGAAGCCGGCCGGTGCGTCGTTCGATCACCTGCACAAGCAGCTGGTGGCGATCGACGAGCGCGGCGTGCAGATCGAGCTCGAGTTGTCCCGTCTGCGGGCGAACCCGAACCTGTTCAACGAGGCCGCAGTGAACTATGCGGCGTACCAGAACCTGATCGTCGCGGAGAACGATCACGCGGTCGCCTTCGCCGGGTTCGGGCACCGGTATCCGACGCTGGAGATCTATTCCAAATCGGCGGCGCCCGAGCCATGGCGGCACACCGCCGAGGAACTCGAGGCCATGTCGAACCTCATTCATGCCTGCCACGCGGCGACCGGTGCCGACGTGCCCTGCAACGAGGAATGGCACCACAAGCCGATGGACGTCGACATGCCGATGCCGTGGCGGGTCATGCTGAAGTGGCGGGTCTCCACGCTCGCCGGCTTCGAGGGTGGCACGAAGATCTATCTGAACACCATCGATCCCTGGATGCTGCGCGACAGAGTCGTGCCGAAGTTGTTCGAGCTGCGTACTGCCGGGTTGATCGCGGCGGACACCCGCATCGCCATGGAATGTGAGTGCCTGCCGAACTGCCTGAAATACAACCCGTTCCTTCGTTGAGTCACATTCCGGCCTTCTCGCGACATGTGGGGGGTGACGGAAGGACACATCATGACTCAACTCGATCCCGACGACCTCGTCGCCGAACTTCGCGATGCCGATCCCGCACGCCATCTAGAGGCGGCGTCCGATGACTATCGGGCGCTGCTCCGAGCCTCGCTGCCAGCTCGCTCGAGCCGAGCCTCCTCGCGCCCACAGACCTCTCGCCGCACGACGCGCCTGCTGGTCGTCGGCGCAACCGTGCTCGCAGTGGCCATCCCGGGCGCGGCTGCGGCGTCGGTGTTCGCTGCCCGCACGGGTTGGTTTGGCAATGCCGAGCACACCGAGACCGACGCCACCGAGTTCTTGGACATGACCGCGCCGGATTATCCGGAAGCCGCGGCGCGGGAGTGGCCGGCGTACATCACGCTCCCTCCCGCCTATCACCGCAGCGAGTTTGCCCTCGCTGTCTCGCGACATCGTGCCGCGCAGGCCCGCGTGGGCGATGCGCGTGACCCCGCGGGCGGGAAGGGGGTGGTCGAGCAGGTCACCGTGGCGCGGTTCGGTTTCGACGAGTACGCCAGGTGTGCCTGGCGAGCCGAATGGCTATCGGCGAACGAGTCTGGGGACGAGGTGCGTGAGCGCAGGGCCGCCGACGCCCTCACCACCGCGGCCAGTTGGCCCTCGACCGTCGCAGTCGATGGCGGTGGCATTGTCGCCGGGCACCAGGACCTCGCCGGCGCCGCCCGTTCCGGAGACAGGGCCGGCGTCGAGTCCCGGAACATCCAGTGCGGCGCCATGTTGGAGGTGGTCCGCCGATGACCTTCGCCACCGAGGACCGGGTTGACCCCTGCCATCGTCGACAGGTGCCCCGCTCCGTGGCTTGCGGTGGTGAGCTGATGACGGAGCAGGAGTTCGAGGACGAGATCGTGCCGATGCTGGCGGGCCTTGTCCGCTATTTCGCGCGTCGGGTGACACCTTCCGATGCAGCGGCGGATTGTGCGTCCGAGACCACGCTGATCATGTGGCGCGAACGCCATCGCCTGCCGGTGGACCCGGACGACCGGCGGGCTTGGGCGTACACGATCGCCCGCAACGTCCTGCAGAATCACGCGCGCAAGCGGGTCCGCCGCCGTGCCCTCGATCGCGGTCTGCGCCATTCCCTCACCGCAGTCTCCGATCCGGCGACGTCGGCGGGGGAGCGCGTGCTCCATGCCCTCGAAGGGCTGCCCGAAGCCGATCGCGAACTCATCCGCTTGGTGATCTGGGACGGATTCGGCGTTGCCGAGGCAGGTCAGGTCCTCGGGCTGCGCCCGGATGCGGCCCGGAAGCGATACCAACGGGCGAAGGAGCGCCTGCGCGTCGAGTATGCCGGCCTCGTCCGCCGCGGCGAGTGACTCAGCGCCCTATGGCTCGCTCGATCAGTAGCCCAGGCGCTCCGGACGGATCTCCTGCCAGGCCAGCGCGTCCCGAATGCCGTCGGCCAGCGTGTGCTGGGCGCGCCACCCGAGCAGCCGTTCGGCGTTGTCGGCCGAGGCATAGACGCCGGCGACGTCCCCGGGCCGTGGCGGGCCTTCCTGCACGTTCACGCTGCGCCCGGTGGTCTCTTCGTACGCCCGAACCAGATCACGGACAGTGGAAGGCTTGCCGGTGCCGATGTTGATCGGCACGTAGGGCTCGTCGGCGCAGACGGCATCGATGTTTTCCAGCGCGGCGACGTGGGCCAGGGCGAGGTCCCACACGTGGATGTAGTCCCGAAGCCCGGAGCCGTCCGGGGTGGGCCAGTCGCAGCCGGTGATCGTGAAGATCTCGTCATTGAGGTCGGCGTTCATGATCCGGCCGAGCACGTGGGTCTGGTCGGCGACCTGCTGGCCGGTGCGCAGCGTCGGGTCGGCGCCGAGGGGGTTGAAATAGCGCAGGGCGAGCACCGAGAGCGCGCCGGTTGCGGCGACATCCGCGAGCACCCACTCCATCATCGCCTTGGTTTTGGCGTACGGGCTCTGCGGGCCCACCGCAGACGCCTCGGTGACCAGGAACTGCTCCGCGCTCGTGCCCTCGGTCGCGACCGGGGCATAGATAGAGGCTGACGACGAGAAGACGACCCGGCGGACGTTGTTGCGGATCAGCGCGTCGGCGAGCTCGATGCTTTTGGCGACGTTGTTCCGGTAATACTTCAGCGGGTCGGCCACCGACTCGGGCACGATGATCGACGCCGCACAGTGCACGACCGCGTCGATGCCGTCGGAGAGGACCTTGTCGAGCAGGACCGGGTCGCCGACGTCGCCTTCGATGAACTCGCGGCCCTCGGCGTACTCACGGCGCCCGGTCGACAGGTCATCCAGCACCACGACCTCGTGGCCGGCGTCCAGGCATGCCGAGCCGATGGTTGCGCCGATATAGCCGGCTCCTCCGGTGATGAGCACCTTCATCCGAATTCTCCTCAAGCAGACCGTGACGTTGGGATAGATCTTCCCAGGTACGCCGTTTTGAGCGCGACCCGCCCGACCGCGTGGGGCCAATTTGGCAGGGCGTGGCCGTTGTGTCTAAGATTGACGGGTTGCCTCGACGGGGTCGCTGGGGCGTGCTGTGGGTGAGATCGGCAGAGCCGGTTCGTTCCCTGGTCGCCGAACCTGAGACCTCGCCACGCCAGGCGTGCAGCGCCGGGCACTCCACCTGCAGGGAATTCTCTGCAGGGGTGCGCTCATAATGCGCGACACGCCCGACCGCGTGGGTCGGAGGTCCGGCACGGTCGGGACTCATCGGGGCAGCGCGGACCAACAGGGACGAGAGAAGGACGAACTGTGGCGGGACAAAAGATCCGCATCAGGCTCAAGGCCTATGACCATGAGGTCATCGACTCCTCCGCGCGCAAGATCGTTGACACGGTCACGCGGACGGGTGCGAAGGTCGCCGGCCCGGTGCCTCTGCCGACTGAAAAGAACGTGTTCTGCGTGATCCGTTCACCCCATAAGTACAAGGACAGCCGCGAGCACTTCGAGATGCGCACGCACAAGCGGCTGATTGACATCATCGATCCCACCCCGAAGACGGTCGACTCGCTCATGCGTCTCGACCTGCCGGCGGGCGTGGACATCGAAATCAAGCTGTGAGGGAGGTGGCACAGATGAGCTCCACGAAGACCAATTCCAACGAGCGGACCGTCAAGGGCATTCTGGGCACCAAGCTCGGCATGACCCAGGTGTGGGACGAGAACAACCGCATCATCCCCGTGACTGTGATCCAGGCTGGCCCGTGCGTTGTCACGCAGGTCCGGACCCCGGACACCGATGGCTACAACGCCGTCCAGCTCGGCTTCGGTGCGATCAAGGCCAAGAAGGTCACCAAGCCGGCCGCCGGCCACTTCGACAAGGCTGGGGTCACCCCCCGCAAGCACCTCGTCGAGCTGCGCACCGCGGACGCTTCGGAGTACACGCTCGGCCAGGAACTCGGCGCGGACGTGTTCGAGGCCGGTCAGATCGTTGACGTGACCGGCGTCAGCCGCGGCAAGGGCACCGCCGGTGTCATGAAGCGGCACGGCTTTGCCGGCCTGCGCGCCTCCCATGGTGTGCACCGCAAGCACCGTGCCCCCGGCTCGATCGGTGGCTGCGCCACCCCGGGTCGTGTGTTCAAGGGCTTGGCGATGGCTGGTCGCATGGGCGTGGAGCGGGTCACGGTGCAGAACCTGACCGTGCACGCCGTCGACGCCGAGCGGGGCCTGATCCTGGTCAAGGGCGCGATCCCCGGTGCGAAGCACGGGCTCGTGGTCGTGCGGACCGCCGCCAAGAAGGGTGAGAAGGCATGAGCGAAGCAACCAGCGTCGACACCGTCGATGCACCCCAGAGCCTGACCGTCGACGTCGTCGACGCCAAGGGCAAGAAGACCGGCACCGTTGAGCTGCCGGGTGAGCTGTTCGGTGTCGAGCCGAACATCCCGCTCATGCACCAGGTTGTCGTGGCCCAGCTGGCCGCGGCCCGTCAGGGCACCCACGCCACCAAGACCCGCGGCGACGTCCGCGGTGGTGGCGCGAAGCCGTGGCGACAGAAGGGCACCGGTCGTGCCCGTCAGGGTTCGCGTCGTGCGCCCCAGTGGACCGGTGGCGGTGTCGTCCACGGCCCGCAGCCGCGTGACTATGCCCAGCGCACCCCCAAGAAGATGATCGCCGCCGCTCTGCGTGGCGCTCTCTCCGATCGCGCTGCCGACGGCCGCATCCGCGTGCTGTCCGGCCTGGTCGAGGGCGACGTGCCCTCCACCAAGCAGGCGCTCGCCGCTGTTGCCAACGTGACCGAGTCCGCCAAGGTCCTGGTTGCGCTGCACCGCGATGAGGATCTGGGTTGGCTGAGCCTGCGCAATGCGCTCAACGTGCACGTGCTGAACGTGGACCAGCTCAACGTCTATGACGTGTTGGTCGCCGATGAGGTCGTGTTCACCACCGCTGCGCTCGACGCTTTCGTGTCCAAGGGCAAGTCTGCCGCCGAGGCGAATTCGACTGCTGAGGAGGAGTCCAAGTGAGCGACGCCCTGAAGATCCGCGACCACCGCGACATCCTGCTCGCGCCGGTCGTGTCGGAAAAGTCCTATGGCCTGCTGGATCAGAACAAGTACACGTTCCTGGTCGCCAAGGACGCGAACAAGACCGAGATCAAGATCGCCGTTGAGAAGGTCTTCGATGTCAAGGTCATCAACGTCAACACCGTGAACCGGGTCGGCAAGACCCGTCGCACCCGCGTTGGCCTGGGCAAGCGCCCGGACACCAAGCGCGCGATTGTCACGGTTGCCGACGGGCAGCGCATCGACATCTTCGGCCAGACGGGCGCCTGAGGCGCTGGCTGACCTTCGACACAGGAAGAGAACCCAATGGGAGTCCGAAAGTACAAGCCGACAACCCCGGGCCGTCGTGGCTCGTCGGTTGCCGACTTCGTCGAGCTGACCCGCTCGACCCCTGAGAAGTCGCTGCTGGTCCCGAAGACCAAGACCGGTGGCCGAAACAACGCGGGCCGCATCACCACCCGTCACATCGGTGGTGGCCACAAGCAGGCCTATCGTCTGATCGATTTCAAGCGCTATGACAAGGACGGCGTGCCGGCCAAGGTCGCTCATATTGAGTACGACCCGAACCGCACCGCTCGCATCGCGCTGCTGCACTACGCCGATGGCGAGAAGCGCTACATCATCGCGCCGCAGAACCTGAAGCAGGGCATGCAGGTCGAGTCCGGTGAGGGTGCTGACATCAAGCCGGGCAACAACCTGGCTCTGCGCAACATCCCGGTTGGCACCACCGTGCATGCGGTGGAGCTCCGTCCGGGCGGCGGCGCCAAGCTCGCTCGCTCGGCTGGCTCGTCGATCCAGCTCGTCGCCCGTGAGGGCAAGATGGCCACCCTGCGCATGCCCTCGGGCGAAATGCGCATGGTCGACGTTCGCTGCCGCGCCACCATCGGCGAGGTCGGCAACTCCGAGCAGGCCAACATCAACTGGGGCAAGGCAGGCCGCAGCCGCTGGAAGGGCAAGCGCCCGACCGTCCGCGGTGTCGTCATGAACCCGGTCGACCACCCGCACGGTGGTGGCGAGGGCAAGACCTCCGGTGGCCGTCACCCGGTCTCCCCGTGGGGCCAGGTCGAGGGCCGTACCCGCCGTCCGAACAAGCCGAGCGACAAGCTGATCGTGCGCCGTCGCCGTACCGGCAAGAAGCGCTGAGTCTAGGGAGACGCGAACGAGATGCCTCGCAGCCTGAAGAAGGGTCCCTTCATCGACGACCACCTGCAGAAGAAGGTGGACGTCCAGAACGAGAAGGGCACCAAGAACGTCATCAAGACGTGGTCGCGCCGGTCGGTCATCACGCCCGACTTCCTCGGCCACACCTTCGCGGTCCACGACGGCCGCAAGCACGTCCCGGTGTTCGTCACCGAGTCGATGGTCGGCCACAAGTTGGGCGAGTTCACTCCCACGCGCACCTTCAAGGGTCACGTGAAGGACGACAAGAAGGCCCGTCGCCGCTGAGGCGCGA
>JAUNUL010000510.1 GCA_030538175.1 Propionibacteriaceae bacterium
AGACCGTGAGCCCATAGCGCACGCCCGACGGTGCGACGTCGGGGGCAGCGGGCACGGGCGCCGCAGGTGCTTCGGAAAGCGTCGAGACGATGTCGGGAGACTGTTCGAACCGGTCCCAGGCAAGCATGGCCTCGAGATGCCGTTCCATGCCCGCGGCGGCCTCGCGGACCGTCGGCGGGTCCGCGAGCTCAAGCGCCAGCGAGGTGACCCCGGCGTCGGTGATGCCGCAGGGCACGATCGTCTGCGTCCAGGACATGTCCGGCGCGACGTTGAGCGAGAAGCCATGCATGGCGGCCTTATGGGCGACTCGCACACCGATCTGGGCGATCTTGCGTTCGGGTTTGTCGTTGGTCGCGGCCAGCCAGACACCGGCCCTGCCGCGTACCCGACCGGTCGTCAGCCCAACCTCGGCCAGATAACGGATCACGGCCTCCTCGACGCGACGGATGTAGTCGACCACCCCGACATTGTCCGGCAGCCGCACGATGGGATAACCCACCAACTGACCCGGTCCGTGCCACGTGATGAGCCCGCCGCGGTCGACATCGATCACCGGGGTGCCGTCGATCGGACGGTGCTCGGGCAGTGTGCGTCGACCGGCGGTGTACACCGCATGGTGCTCCAACATGAGCACCGTCTCCTGGCCTCCGGCGACCACCTGGGCGTGCAACTCGCGCTGCAGATCCCAGGTTTCCGCATAGTCGACCAGACCGAGCCAGCGATACAGACGTGACATGCGCGCGATCATACGCCGCAGGGCCTCAGGTGGTGACTCGCGGCGACCCTAGGGTGTTCAGCGACCCGACCTTGGAGGAAGCCCATGTCCGTCCCGTCCTTCGGCTCGTTCCTTTCCCGCACCGGCGGGAGCGTGGTGGGCAAGCGCGATGAGGTGTACGCCGATGTTCCGCTGGGTGTGATTCCGGCCGAGCCGAACGCTCCCGTGCGGGCCAGCACCGAGGCCGATGTGACAGCACCTGTCGCAGTGAGGTTTGAGCCCCCGCAGGGCATCGCGCCAGAGCAGGTCGGTTGGCTGCGGTTCGCCGATCTGAAGGGCTCTGATCTGGCGGCGGCGCTCATCGGACTGGCGGTTGATCGACAGATCTCCATCGAGCGCCACGAGGAGCCCCGGCGTGTGGGCAAGCCGAAGACGACGTGGACCTTCGACCTGCACCCGTCCGCCCAACGCCCCAAGACTTTCCTGCGCGGCCAGATCTTCGATGCGGTGAAGGAGGCGTTCCCGCGCGACCTCCCCGGTGTGAAGAAGCAGGTGGCAGCAGACTTCTCAAGTCTCCGCCTGACCGTCTCCCGCGACGCGCTCAACCGCGCGTGGTATCCGAAGATCAAAACCGGCGGGACGTTCGGTCTCGGTGGAGCCAAGGTGCGATCCGCGCGGGGCACGGCCCTGCGCTATCAACTGGCTGGCTTTCTGGAGTTCCTGGCGACCGCCGATGGCGCCCGGCTCCGCTTCGAGGAAGGTGCCGACATTTTCAGCTGGTTCCTGCCCTGGGCCATCGCCCTGGGGGTGGCGAAGCAGTGGGCGGCTGCGCTCGAGGAAGCCGCGCAAGATCTGGATGACACCTATGCCAGCGTCTGGGCCAACGACCTGGCCTGGATGGGCGGTCTGGATCTGACGTTGGACGGATTCGATCTGGGGGCGTTCGTCGGCGACTTCGCCGGCGACATCGGTGATCTGGCTGGCGACCTGAGCGGGGGCGACGGTGGCAGCTTCGGGGGCGATGGCGGTGGCGGTGATGGCGGAGGTGGAGGCGGG
>JAUNUL010000511.1 GCA_030538175.1 Propionibacteriaceae bacterium
AGGCTCTTGGCACGCCGGTTCTGCAGGGAGTCGGTGTCGCCAGCGGCGGCCAGGATGCGGCGAGGCGTTCGAGCTGGGTATTCAGAAAAATGCCGTCGGCGGCGTTCAGGTTGGCCGACATCGGCGTGACGCCGCTCTCGGAGTCATGAAACCAGACCCCGCGCCGAGCCAGGCGATCGGCGCGCTCGGCGACGATCTCATCGGGTTCGCGGGCCTGCAGCGTCAGCGCCTGGGCCAGCTTCTGCAAGCGACCGGGGCTCATGCCGGCGGCTGTCTCGGCCAACTCCGCGTCCACCGCCTGGGCTTGCTCGAGCGATAGTGGCGCGGTGATGCGCGCCAGATCGCGGGCCTGCCAGACACGAACCTTGCAGCTCATGACGAGCTGCCAGATCTGCGGCAGTCGGTAGCAGACGTCCAGGGCGTCCGAGATCAGTGCGGCGGCGCTGTCCTCGCTGATCTCGAGGGCGACCGCGACATCCAGCACACCGAACTCCGCGATTCGTGGCGTGCCGGCATGGCCGAACTGCTTCAACCGCTCGGAGCCGTCGAGCACCGGACGGTCGCCGGCGTGATCGAGTACCTGGGTCAGGTTCGCAAACGAGAGCACCAGCGCGAACTTCTCCGCCTCGGCCGCCAACTGCCGGGCATGCGCCAGCTGCAACTGGTTGATGGCCTGGCCTGGTGTGGCGACCTGGTGGAGGGGCATGGCGTCCTCGCTAGTATCGAACATATGTTCTAATAATAACGTACGGTTTCGAAGTTCACAAGGGTTTTCGCGAACTTCTTTCGAATGAAACGCGTCCTGTCTTTCTGACTTCGAGTCCGCGGCGGCGGCAGCTCAGCCAGCGTTCGAACTCGCGCACGCCTGGTGCACCCGAACCACGACTTCGCGCAACTCCAGGCCCTCGCAGTCGACGACCACGTCCGCATATCGCTCGTACAACACCGCGCGTTCGGCGTAGACGTGTTCGAGAGTCTGTCCCGGGCGCATCGCTACCCCGCGATCGGTCAGATCTCCCACCCGCTGTTCAACAGCGTCCAATGACAGCTTCAAATACACCACCGTCCCGATGTTGCCCAGGTGGGCCATCGCCGCGTCCCCGTAAACCGCGCTGCCACCGGTGGCGATCACGTGCCGATCCAGGTCGATCGATGCGTTGATCTCGTCCTCGATGGCCAGAAATCCCTCGTGGCCGTGCTCGTCGATGAGTTCCGACAGCCGCTTGCCGGTCTGACGCTGAATGAGCAGGTCGGAATCGCAGAAGTCGTAGCCGATCCGCTTGGCCAGCACGACCCCGACGGTGCTCTTGCCAGCACCCGGCATGCCGATCAGGACGATGTTGTCAGCCACGCGCCCAGTATCTCCCCACTCGCCCGGCCGTGGTCAGACGCCCACGCTGATCCCCCTAGACTGTCCCCCATGTGCGCTCACATCCTCGCTACCGCTGCCTGGCCCTACGCAAACGGGCCCCGTCATATCGGGCATGTCTCCGGCTTCGGAGTGCCCTCGGACGTCTTCGCGCGGTTCATGCGAATGTCGGGCCACGACGTGCTGCTGGTCTCCGGCTCCGACGAGCACGGCACCGCGATCCAGGTGAAAGCTGAATCCGAAGACCTCACCCCGCAACAGGCAGCCGACAAGTACCACCAGATCATCGTCGAAGACCTTCAGGGGCTGGGCCTGAGCTACGACCTGTACACCCGCACCACCACCCGCAACCACGCCGAAGTGGTGCAGGAGATGTTCCGCGCGCTGCACGACAACGGATAC
>JAUNUL010000512.1 GCA_030538175.1 Propionibacteriaceae bacterium
GTGTTCCACGAGGCCGACACCCCGTTCTTCACTGTCACCGACCCCGACGGTGTCACCGCTGGCGTGTTCGCCAAGCACCGTCCCTGAACCTGACCCGTGGGTCGGGCCATGACACGGTCCGATCCTGACGGAGTCCGCATCCGGCGTCGCCCTCTTCGGGTGGCGCCGGATGTGTGTTCCCAGACGGTTTGAGGCAGCACCTGCCGATGTGAACGCAGCTCACCGATCTGCCTGCGTGTTGGGCGGATGTGATCAGGGCGGGGGGTGCTGGTCCATGCAGCCGATGAGCCGTCAAACGACACAACCGCGACGCTAGGGTTGGTCGGGTCCCGTCAGCCGGACGGGTTCCACGCACCAAGGCCAGGAGAAGCGCACGTGTCCGAACTCGCCAGGATGTCCCAACTCTTCGTCCGGACCCTGCGGGAGGATCCTGCGGATGCGGAAGTCCCCAGCCATCGCTGGCTCGTGCGTGGTGGTTATGTACGCCGGGTCGCCCCCGGCATCTATTCCTGGTTGCCGCTCGGATTGGCGGTCCTGCAGAACGTCGAGCGCATCGTTCGTGAGGAAATGAACGCGATCGGTGCTCAGGAGGTGCGGTTCCCGGCGCTGCTGCCCCGGGAGCCCTATGAGGCGACCAATCGGTGGACCGAATACGGCGACAACCTCTTCCGCTTGCGTGACCGCAAGGACGGCGACTATTTGCTCGGGCCGACCCATGAGGAGATGTTCACGCTCCTGGTGGGCGACCTCTACAGCTCCTACAAGGACCTGCCGCTGTCGCTCTATCAGGTCCAGACGAAATATCGTGACGAAGCCCGCCCGCGCGCCGGCCTCCTGCGGGGCCGCGAGTTCGTGATGAAGGATTCGTATTCCTTCGACGTCGACGACGAGGGCCTCCAGGCTTCCTATGACCGCCACCGCGCGGCGTACATCAAGATCTTCGACCGCCTCGGGTTCGACTATGTGATCGTCCAGGCGACCTCGGGAGCGATGGGCGGTTCGGCATCCGAGGAGTTCCTGGCCGTCGCGGAGAACGGCGAGGACACGTTTGTGCGTTCCCCGGGTGGGTACGCCGCCAACGTCGAGGCTGTCCGTCGGGAGCCCGGGCCGGCCCTGGACGCGTCCGCGATCGCTGCGGCCCGCGTGGTGGACACACCGGACTCGGCCACGATCGTCGAACTGGTGGAGCTGCTCAACGAGCGCTATCCCCGCGACGACCGTGCCTGGACTGCCGCGGACACCCTCAAGAACGTCCTGTTCGCGTTGGTGCATCCGGACGGCAAGCGGGAAGCGCTGGCCATCGGTGTGCCCGGGGACCGTGAGGTCGACATCAAGCGACTCGAGGCCATCGTGGCGCCGGCCGAGCCCGAGCCGTTCGTCGATGAGGACTTCGCGCGGTATCCGATGCTGAAGAAGGGGTACATCGGGCCGGAGGCATTCGGCCTGGGCGAGATCGCGGAAGGCGAGGAGCTCCCTGCCGATCGCGTGCGCTATCTGGTCGATCCGGGCGTCGTTGACGGTTCGGTCTGGGTCACGGGCGCGAACGAGCCCGACCGGCATGTGATCGATCTCGTCGCCGGTCGTGACTTCACCCCCGACGGGCTCATTGACGTGGTCGAGATCCGCGAGGGCGACCCTGCCCCCGACGGCTCCGGACCGCTGCAGCTTGCCCGGGGCATCGAGATGGGTCACATCTTCCAGCTCGGCCGGAAGTACGCCGAGGCGCTCGGGCTGAAGGTGCTCGACCAGAACGGCAAGCAG
>JAUNUL010000513.1 GCA_030538175.1 Propionibacteriaceae bacterium
CCAAAGCCGGGCGGGAGCCGACACTCAACCCGGCATATTTGGAGATGGCCGAGCACTACGGGACGCTGATCCTGCCGGCGCGTCCGGGACGGCCTCGCGACAAGGCCGTTGTCGAGGGTGGCGTCTTGATCTTCAAACGGTGGGTCATCGCCAAGCTGCGCAATCGCACCTTTCACTCACTGGACGAGCTCAACGCGGCGATCTTGGAGTGCGTCGACGCGATCAACGACAGGACGATGCGACGGTATCGCGAGAGTCGTCGCGAGCGCTTCGAACTGATCGATCGGCCGGCGATGCTCCCGCTGCCAGAGCCCTTCGAGTTCGGCGAATGGTTGGGGCCGCTGCGAGTGCCGCCGGATTACCACGTCCAGGTGCATGGTCACCACTATTCGGTGCCTTACCGGTTGACGCAGCAGTCGGTGCACGCTCGTTACACGCCCAGGACGGTGGAGATTATCCATAACGCCACCCGTGTCGCCTCCCACCTTCGCTCAGAGCGCGTGGGCGAGAAGACCACCGATCGCGGGCACATGCCTGAGCATCATCTTGCGTGGGCGGATCACACGCCGGAACGCTACATGGCGTGGGCCGCCACCATCGGGCCGAACGCACTTGCCGTCGTCCGGAAAATTCTGGAAGACGCCCGTCATCCGGCGGGTGCGCTGAACGCCTGCTCGACGCTCCAGAGCATCTGCCAGAAACACGAGAAGGCCAGGTTTGAGCTGGCCTGCCGGAAAGCCATCGAAATTCGATCCGTGACCGTGAAGAGCATCCGCTCGATCCTCCAGCACAAGCTGGAACAGCGCTGCGAAGCCACATCAACGTCTGCCCTTCCGACTCACGGCAATGTCCGCGGGGCCGACTACTACAACCCGAACGAGGCCACTCATGCTGAATAACCAGACCCGCCACGCGCTCGCGCAACTCAGGATGCCGGGCATGTCTCAGGCTTACGAGGACCAGCTCAACAACACGGCGTTCAATGACATGGGCTTCGAGGCGCGCTTCGGGCTGCTCGTCGACGCCGAGATCGCCCTGCGTGACAACAAACGGGTGGCGCGTCTGCTGAAGGCGGCCAAGCTCAAGGAACCAAGTGCCACCCCTGAGGATATCGACTTCACCGCATCGCGAGGTATCGACAAGACCCAGGTGCTCGACCTGCTGACCTGTCAGTGGATCCAGCGGGGTCAGCATGTGGTGATCACCGGTCCTACTGGAACCGGCAAGACTTGGCTCGGCTGTGCATTGGCGCGGCAAGCCATCCGCAAGGGCATCGCCGTCTCCTACCAGCGTATGCCTCGTCTTCTGGAGGACATGGAGATTGCGCACGCGGACGGGAGCATGCCTGCGCTGAGGAGCAAGCTCGCCAAGGCTCCGTTGCTGATCCTCGATGACTGGGGGGTGGCACCGCTGAACGAGCGCGGCAGACAGAACCTGCTGGAGCTCATCGACGATCGCGTCCCCGGAGGCTCGGTTCTCGTCACGTCTCAACTGCCGGTCAAGACGTGGCATGACTACTTGGGTGAGCCGACGGTCGCCGATGCCATCCTCGATCGCATCCTCCACAACCGGCACACCATTGAGCTCCGTGGTGAGTCGCTGCGCAAGCGTTCCGTCAAGTAGAGTCTCAAATGGTCACCGGTTTCGGCGAGCACCGAAACCGGTGACCTTGACCATCGGACCGGCCGAGTATCAAAAGCAGAATGCTCAGGATATGTAACGCAGCGACCTCTGCATCCTCAAGACCGCAAATGCGCTCTC
>JAUNUL010000040.1 GCA_030538175.1 Propionibacteriaceae bacterium
AGGCACCAGCGAGCCGACCACGGCACCCACGACCGAACCGACCACCGGGGCGACCACCGCTCCGACGACGGATCCGGGCACCGGTGGCCAGGCGCCGGCCGGTGGCGCGGGTGCTGACTCGGGCACGCGGCACGGCACTGACTCCTCAGGAACGGGCGCCTCCGGCTCGGGCGGTGGCGCTGGCAGCTCGGGGACCACTGGCACGGGGGCCGGTGCCGACGCTGGCATCTCCCACTCGGGGCAGACAGCTGGCTGAGGTCGCAGGATCGACCCGACGGTTAGACCGCTCGACGGTTGCTTCTGACGGCTTGACCGCAGCGGTTCACGCTGAGGCCCAAAACGACAGACTGTTCCCCCTGATGGTCTGGCCGCAGAACTGATGGAGCGCCCGGCTCAGGCCGGGCGCTTCGTCATTCCGGCAGTGAACTCTGCGACCACCGTCTCGACCACCGCCCGGGGATCGTTGACTCCCATGACGGCCCGCACGAGGGCCACCCCGGCGATCCCTGTTGCCGCGAGCGCCCGCACATCCGCCGGCTGCACGTCACCGATCGCTACGATCGGCATCCTTGCGGTCTCGACGAGCGGCGGATAGCCCTCCAGCCCCAACGGCGCCCGGCCGGAGTCCTTGGTCGGGGTGGGACGGAAGGGTCCAGCCCCGATGTAGTCGATCCATTCCGCGACATCATTCGCGGCTTTGACGAGCTCAAGGGTTCCGGTAGTCAGGCCGATGATCGCGTCGGGGCCAAGGATCGCGCGGGCGAGGTCGACGGGGAGGTCGTCCTGCCCGAGATGTACGCCGTCGACCAGGCCCGGTTCCCGGATCTGGGCTGCGGCAGCGACCTCGACGAAGTCATCAACCACCCCCCTGGTCATCGGATTGGCGGCCTTGACCGCGCGGGCGACCTCAAGCGTGAAGTCAAGCAGAGCCCGGGCTCCCAGCGACTTCTCGCGGACCTGAATGATCCCCGCCCCACCAGCCGCGGCGGCGGCCGCCGCCTCGACCACCTTCCGGCCGTGGCCAGCAGTGATCACGTAGCACCGCAGGTCGAGTTCCGTCATCGCCATCCCATCCTGTCCGCTGGCCCGCCCGCCCACCGGTCACCTGCGGCTGGCGTGGAGGGTTGATGGCGCCATAGTGCCACCAGGGCTCCACACGACGCCCAGTCCCCACGCCGCCCGGATCCCGGGGTGACCGCGTGGAAGATCACGGGCGTCATCACCCCGCCAGGGCTCCACACGACGGCGTCGGCCTGCACTTGGTGAATACACGGGCCAACCTCGGCAAACCGCGGCCTGGTCAAACACCGCATCCACAGCCCCGTTCGCAGCCCCCTGCGCTGCACGGACCCCCGAAATAGTGCGGTGTTTTACCTCGCCTTTCGTGAGCCGACCCCTGCCGGGTGTGGCCTCCGCGTGACGCGGGGATCACAGAATGGCGACTTGGACCAAATGGATTTTCCAGGCGTAAGCTTCCGCCAGGCTCAGTGACAAGGACGTCGCTGAGCCGTTCCCAATCAGGTCCCGGCTGCACTTGCCCCTCGCCTGCTCCCTGCCAGCACTCCACTACGCTGCGTGGGCATGACCCCGGATTCCCCTCCGCCTGTGGCGTTGAGCATCGCGGGCAGTGATCCCTCGGGCGGTGCCGGGATCCAGGCCGACCTGAAGACTTTCACGGTGCTGGGCGCCTTTGGCACGACGGTGATCACCGCGTTGACGGCCCAGAACACCCGCGGCGTGACCGGAGTCCATGCGATACCCGTGGAGTTCGTCGATCAGCAACTGCAGACGCTGACCGACGACGTTCGGATCGACGCCGTCAAGGTCGGCATGCTCGCCTCGGCCGAGCTGGTCGAAATCGTCGGCGCCTGGCTGGCCCGGAGTCCCCTCAACAAAGTGCCGATCGTCCTCGATCCGGTGATGGTGGCGACCGCCGGCTCGACGCTCTTGGAGTCCGATGCCGTGGCAGCACTCAGGGACCTGCTGCCGTTGACGTCGCTGATCACGCCGAATCTGCCCGAGGCGGGGGTACTGCTCAACACCGCACCCGCCACGTCCCTGCCCGAGATGCGGGAGCAGGCGGTCGCCCTATTGGCGTTGGGTGCTCCGCGGGTGCTGCTCAAGGGAGGACACCTGACTGAGGTCGGCGACGTCGGCGATCGCGTTGCTGTTGATGTGCTCGCGGATGCCGATGGGGTACACGAGCTGATCGGCCCCTGGATCCCCACCGAGAACACGCACGGCACGGGCTGCACGTTGTCGTCCGCGGTGGCCGCTCTGCGGCCGCAGCGGGAGACCTGGCTCGAGGCAGTACGCGACGCCAAGGCTTGGCTCACCGAGGCCCTGCGGCACGCCGACCGGTTGGACATCGGCCACGGCAGCGGACCGGTGGATCACATGCACGGGCTGCCCTGACACGGCCAAGCGCCGCCACAAGAGTTCTATGAACCGATCCGGGGAACCGCTCTGCAACGTACCCTTGAAAGACCGGTCACTCCTCCAAGGGGAGCTCATGAAAGAACTCTCGACGCAGGAGATCATTCATCTTCGCGACAGCCAGCTCAATGTTGTCGCGAGCCTGGGTGTGTACGCGGCAGTGTGGGGTCTGCTGCAGGTGCTGCTGCGGCTGTTCGACGTGGATATGCCCATCGCGCAGTTGTTCGACCGATACGGCAACTTCTCACTGCCGGGAATCCTGGTCGCCTTCTTCCTGCTCCTGTCCGCATTCGTCCCGCACTGGGTGCTGCTGCGGCAGAAGCGCGTCACCTGGCGTGAGGCCTCCCAGTTGATACGGCAACTCAAGGAACAGCCGGTCCCGTCGGAGGACGATCCCGAATGGGCTCATTTTCTCGAGGGCCGCCCCGATGACGATGTGGAATCGCGCGACTAGATCCCCATAGGGCCGAGACTCCGAATGGCGCACCGGCTAGCCTCCATGACGTGGACAATCCGCTGGCCCAGGGACTTTATGACGCACTCGTGACGTCAGAATTGGAAGAGCGCCTAAAGCGGTCTCTCCTCAAAGCTGAGCGGGAGCGGATTCACAAAGCAGATCAGCCCGAAATCTTGGCTCGCCACGTCAAGGAAGTCGTGCGCCGCGCACTGTCTGACCACGGCCCGGAGGAACAGCTGCGCGTGGTGAACGAGATCGTGTTGGGAATAGGCCGTCAAAGCGACCTGGTGATTGATCTCGAGCGGCTTACCCGCCTAACCGAGCCGCCCAAGCCGGGCAGAAGCACGCGCTACGGAAAACACCCTTCCACTCCCCTGAGCGAAGCAGCGCTGCTCACCAACTCAACCGGAGAACCGGCTCTCGGCTCAGAAGTGCGAGCCGAACTGGAAAGCGCCGATCACGTCGACCTTCTCTGCGCCTTCATCAAGTGGCACGGGCTACGAACACTGGAAAAGCAGCTGGGCGAATTGGGCGCCCGCCGCGTGCCGTTCCGCGTGATAACGACGACCTACATGGGCGCGACAGAGCGTCGAGCGATCGATCGCCTCGTGCGAGAGTTCGGTGCAGAAGTGCGGATCAGCTATGAGGTGGAACGCACCCGGTTGCACGCAAAGGCCTGGCTTTTCCGACGCGCCTCTGGCTTCGACACCGCCTATGTGGGTTCCTCGAACCTCTCCCGCGCTGCGCTCCTCGATGGTGTCGAGTGGAATGTCCGGCTCAGCTCGGTGACTACCTCGGCCCTGCTGCGCAAGTTCCGCGCAACATTTGACACCTACTGGGCGGATCCCGCCTACGAGAACTACGACCCTGACCGCGATGGGGAGCGCCTAGAGAATGCCCTTGCGGAAGCGGGTGGACGTCGAGAGCGTGACCGCCAGACACTGACCTTGTCGGGCCTCGAAGTCCGCCCCTACCCACACCAACAAGAGGCTCTGGAAGCTCTCGCGGCTGAACGCGAGAAGGGGCATCACCGCAACCTTGTGATTGCTGCGACGGGCACCGGCAAGACCGTGATCGCTGCACTGGACTACCGCAACCTATGCGAGGCGGCCGGCAGAAAATTGCCCTTGCTCTTCGTCGCGCACCGGAAGGAGATCCTGCACCAGGCAATGCGCACCTATCGCGAGGTGCTGAATGACGCGAACTTCGGTGATCTATTCGTTGCTGGAGCGCAGCCCAGTCAGTGGGAACATCTGTTTGCGTCCGTGCAGACACTCAACGCACGCGACATCACCAACATTGCGCCGAGTGCCTTTGCCGTCGTCGTCATCGACGAGTTCCATCATGCTGCCGCCCAGAGCTACCAGGCCCTCCTGCAGCATCTCAAACCGCTGGAGCTCTTGGGTCTAACAGCAACCCCGGAACGCAGCGATGGCTTCAACGTCCAGCAATACTTTGATCAGCGTGCGGCAGTTGAGATTCGCCTTTGGGATGCGTTGTCCGCGGAATTGCTCTCGCCATTCCATTATTTCGGGATCGGCGATGGGACTGACCTGCGCGGCTTGACCTGGGCACGGGGCACCTATGACTTCAGGCAGCTGAACCAGTTGTATACGGGCAACGACGCCCGGTCTCGGATCATCATGTCCGAGCTGGAAGACAAAGTCGCTGATACCGCCAGCATGCGCGCACTCGGGTTCTGCGTCACCATTGACCACGCTCACTACATGGCACAGGTCTTCAATCAGGCTGGGATCCCGGCAATGGCCGTCAGCGGACAGACCCCGCCGCAGGAACGGGACGCTGCACTGCAGCGACTCCAGAATCGTGACATCAACATCATCTTCACGGTTGACCTCTATAACGAGGGAATCGACCTGCCTGACATCGACACTGTGCTGTTCCTGCGGCCCACCGAGAGCGCGACGGTCTTCCTGCAGCAGTTGGGCCGAGGACTGCGACGCACGCGTGATAAAGCTGTTCTGACCGCGCTGGATTTCGTTGGCCATCAGCGCAAAGAATTTCGATTCGACAAGCGATTCACCGCGATGACCGGCATCACCAGGTCAGGCCTGAAGGATGCCGTCACCAAGGACTTCCCTTTCCTTCCATCAGGCTGTCAGATCGTTCTCGACAAGACTTCACAGCAGGCAGTGCTGGAGAACCTGCAGGGGCAACTAGGTTCCAAATGGACAGCCATCGTGGACGAACTGCGGATGCTGCGTTCCGTGACACTGCCGGATTTCGTCGAGACGACAGGCATTGGGCTGAGTGACATTGTCCGAGATCGGGGGAAGAGCAATCCGCGCAGCTGGACCCGCGCCAGGCGTGAAGCTGGTCTCCCCACACCCGCAGGTGGAAGGCAGGAGGCCCAGCTCCTCCGCCGCATCCCCAATCTCATCCACGTCGATGATGCGCTGCGGGCTCAGGTCTATCTGGATCTGCTCTCCGATGATGCACCCGACTATGAGGAACTCGATTCTCTGCAACAGTCCATGGCGCGCATGCTCTTCTTTTCTTTGTGGCCCGACTTGGGTGGGCACACGGATTTCCAGACCGCCCTCGCTTCACTCAAGCCAGAAGGAGCCTTCCGCGAGGAAGCCAGTCAACTCATTAGCGATTCACTCTCTGCTGCGCGTCACGTCCCGAGACCGGTGCGTGGCCTCGGGATGAACCCGCTACGGACCCACGCTCACTATTCGCGAGAAGAGATCACCGCTGCGTTGGATTGGGCGAGCTTTGCCAGGACGCCTCAGGTGATGCGCCAAGGCGTTTTTCACGCCCGTGACTGGGACGTGGATGCCCTGCTCGTCACGCTGCGGAAGAACGAGAAGGAATTCTCACCGACCACCATGTACCGGGACTTCGCAATCTCCCCAGAACTTTTCCACTGGGAATCGCAGTCCGTGACCACGCAGCACTCACCGACTGGTCAGCGCTACCTCAACCAACGAAAGCGGGGGAACCACATCTTGCTCTTTAGCCGCGACGTCGCTGACAGCGAAGTAGGCACGGCAGAGCCCTTCTTGCTCCTCGGCTCGTGCGACTTTGTGCAGGCTGAGGGGGAGAAGCCGATCGCGATCACGTGGCGGCTCAACCGCCCCATGCCTCAAGACCACTTCCAAGCAGCTTCTGTTCACGCGCGCTGAGGATTCGCTCTGGCCGCGTTTGAACTTTGAATGCGCCCACGCGCAACTTCTGATCAATCAGCAGGGACGCCACGTCTTGCCACCCGGGGCATAGCAGCGGGGACCGTTGTAGTTCGGCGGGTTCGCAGGGGCCTGCGTACGGGCAGGGACCTGGGTCTTCGGAGCTGCAGGTGCCTGTGTCCGGGGCGCGGCAGGGGCCGGTGGCTTCGGCGCCGCCGGCGCTTGAGTGCGAGGAGCGGCCGGTGCCTTGGTCCGCGGCGCCGGTGCCTGGGTGCGTGGCGCGGGGGCCTGCGTACGGGTGGCCCGGGCAGGCGCCGTCGCGCGTGGAGCGGCCGGAGCCTGGGCCCGCGTCTTGGACTCGGCCTCCCGCCGTGCCTGCTCATCACGCTCACGCTGCTCGCGCTCAGCCCGTTCCCGTTGCTCGCGCTCCGCGCGCTCCTTCGCGAGTCGCTGCTCCTCAGCCCTCACCCGCTCAGCCGCTTCCCGCTCCTGAACCCGATTGCGCTTGTCGACTCGCGACGCCTGGTGCTTCTGGGCTGCCTTGACGGCTACGTCCACTGCTGAATGATTCGCGATGCGGTGGGCTTCGGAGTACAGGCCACCGAAAACATCAAGACCGCCCGGCTTGGCCAGCATCGTGCGCAGCGCCACCGCGCTGATGAGCGCAGCATCCAGCGTGTCGATCTGCCCTTGCAGTTCCGCGGCCCCCTCAGCCGCAGGGGTCGTCGCCTCAGTGGCCGTTGCCAAGGTAGCCAGGGTTGCCGCCACCTGTCCCGGCAGCGCGCACTCCTCGGTCGGTGAGTGTGCCCCAACCTCCTGCTCCTGCGCCGAAGCAGCCGCGTCCGCCACCTCTTGATAGAAGCGGACGTTGCCATCGAACTTCACCGGCGCACCCAGGCCTGCGGCCGCGATCTCCGCGTTCACCAAGCGGTCCGACTCGAATACCCCGGCCAGCAGACGGCCGTACCCATCTCGCTCCACCTTGTCCAGCGCCAGCTCCACCATCGATCCCGCAGGAAGTCGCGCACTGAGGAAGCGGCTGGCCTCAAGGCCGAGGCATTCGACCGGCTTGTTGGGGTGCTTGGTCTCCGGCGCGTCAACGTTCAACAGGCGAACCCGGGTT
Source organism: Propionibacteriaceae bacterium (assembly GCA_030538175.1). GTDB lineage: Bacteria > Actinomycetota > Actinomycetes > Propionibacteriales > Propionibacteriaceae > Enemella. The sequence continues at coordinate 7,166 of JAUNUL010000040.1, forward strand.
TCCTCACCCTTGAGCCGAACGTCGAGGGTGTCCCCATCAACGACGCGGATCACCTCCGCCTTCGCGTTCGAGTTCCCCACGTGCTGCACGGCCGTCGCTACTCCGACGACGCCGAGCGTCAACACCAAACCAGCCGCAAGGCCCTGACCAATCCCCATGCTTCCCCCTAAGCAAAGGGGCAGCCAACCATCGAAGTCCCCCACCAGAACCGGGTCCCAACCGCTGGTCACCGCCGCCGCGCCGAATCGCGTGGAAGGCAGCTGGCACCACAGCACCACCAGAGCTCCACACCGGTGCCAGCCGACCGGCCAACGAGGACAGAGATCACACCCAGGACCGGCGCCAGACCGCTGCCGTGCGGGCTACGTTGGAAACGTGTCCAGCACCTCTGGGAGTCGGCCGGGCACCCGTCGCCGACTCTGGCTCATTCCACTCGCAGGCGCCCTCATCGGAGCGCTCCTCTCACTGCTCCTCGGCCCCCACGCCACCAGCCTCGGCCCGCCCACCGGCGACCAGACCCTCGCCCGTGACGCGCAGGCGGTCCTGGGCGATCCGGTGGGGTACGGCGCCGTCTCCGTCGTCCGAATCCGCGACGGTCAAGCCGCCTGGGCCGGCTTCCCTGCGAAGGGGCAGTCCCTTGACGAGCACACCCTGTTCGAGCTGGGTTCGATCACCAAGACGTTCACCGGTCTCCTCCTCGCCGACGCCGTCGAGAAGAGCGAGGTCCGCCTCGACGACCCGCTCGAGAAGCACCTCCCCCGCCTCAACGGCTCCCCCGCCGGGTCAGTCACCCTCGAAGAACTCGCCAGCCACCGCTCCGGCCTGCCGTCGATGCACCGCATGCCCATGGGCGAAATCCTCCTGGAAGACCTCGCCGGCACCGAGCTCTCCGTGTTCGCCGCCAGCACCGACGACCTCATCACCGCCGCCCGCACGCTCGAGCTGAGCGGCCGGGGGACGTACGCGTACTCCAACCTCGGCAGCGCCCTGCTCGGCCACGCCCTCGCGCGGACGGCCGGCGCAGCGGACTGGCCGGCGTACGTCAACGAACGACTCCTCACCCCACTCGGCATGACCGAGACCGTGATCATCCCACCAGGCCAGCACGACCCCGGCCTCGCGCAGCCCCGGCTGGCCGGCGGGCGTCCAGTCGCTGCGTGGACCGGGAGTGGGTACGCCCCAGCGGGCGCGGGTGTGTTGACGTCGGCGGCGGACCTGACGACGTACGCCCAGGCGATCCTCGACGGCACCGCCCCCGGTCTCGTAGCCCTTGATCCGCGGTGGGACACCACCGGAGCCCTCGCTAGCTTCAGCCGCGTCGGCCTGACCTGGATGTCATCGGGTGATCCGGGCGCGGAGATGCAGTGGCACAACGGCGGCACCGGCGGCACCCGCACGATCCTCGCCGTCGACCGCCACACCAACACCGCCGCGGTCATCCTCAACAGCTCCAAGACCGACGTGACCGGCGCCGGGCTCCAGTTGGCCGGCGCCAATGGCGGCCCACCGCGGTTCCTGCTGAGCCTGTCGGAACGGGACTACTACTGGATCCTCGGCGTCGTGCCGGTCCTTGTGCTCGCGATCGGCGCGCTGCGCGGCCGGAACCGAATCGGGCTGATCACGCGCACCGTCTGGGCCGTCGGCGGCCTGATCCTCATCTGGCTTGCCGGCCCCTGGGACTGGGTCCCGGGCTGGGTGTTCGGTCTGCTGGCGGGCGTCGCGGTCGCCTCAGTCGTCGTGGCAGGTCTGCGCTGGCGGCCACTGCCGTGGCGGCCACGACGGTTCGGATGGCTGACCGTGCCGGTGCTACTCGCCGGCGTCGCCCTCGTGGCCCTGGTGACCTCGACGCTGGTGCGCGCGCTGCAGATCACCTAGATCCGCGGCAACCGACCCGCCAGTCGCGCCGGCCATGCGTGGCGGACCGGAGGCCCCCGCGTCGACTCGCGTGGAAGTTCACTGGCACCACAACACCACCAAGGTTCCACACGGCAGCCACGCAGACCGCCCGTTGCCAGCTCCAGCGCTGATCAGGTCGTGGCGAGCGTCCCCGCGAACAGCAGCACCATCGCCGCCAACCCAGCCAGCGCGAGCGCGACCCCGCGGCCGATCTTCACCGAGGTCAGTTTCGGCAACTGCCGCACCGCGACTGCGCCGAGCAGCAAACCGACCGCCAGCCCGCCCAGCGCCACCGGGAATCCCGGCTCGATCGCCGTCGGGAACCCCATGAAGCCAAGCACCATGACCTGCGCCAGCGCGATACACGCGTTCACCGTTGCCCGGGCCTCCCGCTCGGGCCAGCGATTGTCGCGGGCGTACGCCCCCAACTCCGGACCACCAGCCCCACCCAACGCGAACAACGCACTGGCCCCGGCGCCGGTCAGGATCGCCGGACGCAGACCGACGAGCCGACCAGTGCGCAGCTGACGCGCCGACACCACGACCGCCAGGATCGCGACCACACCGGCCAGCCGCGCGGCGATCGGCTGCGGAATGAAATCGACCAGGAACACCCACAAAGGCGCGGTGACCGCGATCGGCAACCCGAGCGTCACGAACGGGCGGAACAGCACATCCTTGCGTTCGGCCAGGAACATCACCAGCGACATCACCAACCCGAGCGTGAGCGCGATCCGCAACCCCTCCTCGTGCCCGACGACCAAGACAGCCAGGGGCGGGAGGATGAGGCGTACGCCGGTGCCGGCGACCACTTGCGTCACGCCAGCCGTCGCGACTCCCACGAAGAGCACGACGAACAGGAGGATGTCCACGGTCGTTCAGGCTAATCGCCGACCCGCGCCGCGCGGGAGCGACGCGACGGGAAACCTAGAGGGAGTATCCGCGGGGCGTGCGATCCCCACGCGCCCACAACGCCGCGAAATCGTCCGGACCAACGAGGCCATCGACGCGCAACAGCTGCCCGTTCGGGTGCAGCGCGACCATCGCCGGCGGCTCCTCGCGCCAGACCAGAAAATACCCATAGTCCGGGCGATAGATCGAATAGGCGTTCGCCTCCGGGATGGTGATGCCAAGCTCCGCCGCCGCGATCTCGAGCAGCGCGGGATGTGCCTCGAGACGCGGCGTACCCCCCGCACCCATCACCCGCACACCTTCATCATTGAAGACCGCATCAACCTGACCGTTGACCAGACCGACCAGATAGTCCTTCGGCAGCGCCAGATAGTCCAGCAGGGCCGGGAAGAGCTCGATGACTGCGTACGCCGGCTTTCGCTCCAGATGGACGTGCTCCGAGGCCTCAGCGGTCAGCGCCCCCAGGTGCCACCCGCTCGTGTCCTCCTGCCACTCCGTCCGCTTGATATAGATCTCGTTCGCCGCCAGGGCGTCATGTTCGACGGTGATGTCCTCATCGAAGCGGATGGGCGCCGCGTCGACCGCGAGCAGCGCCGCGGTGCGGGCCTGGCCGACCATCGCGGCCACATGCGGGGTCAGATCATGGGTCGGCTCAGCAGCACCGGTCAGCGATGGCCCCTGCAGGCGCAGGTCCGGCCCGACCGACAACGTCGCCCAGCCCGTGTCGATGGTCAGATCGGCGAGCTCCTCAGCCGGCAACCCGGCCAGGTGCGCCAACAGTCCCTGCGCCTCCTCGGACCACTGTTCATCGGCATCCATGCTGAGCCGGCCGGAGGTGAGCGGGACGTCGAAAGTTCGCACTGCCATTCGGTCAATGTACGCGGATAGTCTGCCCGCGTGCGATCTCACCAAGGCTCGGCCCAGGATTCGACCCAGCTTTCCCGCCGGGGTGCCGGGCGGCTCCTGTGGCCCGACCTGGCCCGCGGCATCGCGGTCATCTCCATGCTGTTCGCCCACACCGCACCGGCCGGTGGTGTCCTGCTGATCGTCGAGTTCCTGACCGCCCCGCTGTTCGCGACACTGGTCGGGGTGTCGCTGTGGCTCGACTGGCACCACCGAGGTGCCGCGACGCGAGGCTGGGTGCTGGCCCAGCTGCTGCGTGGCCTGACCCTGATCGTGCTCGGCGAGCTCGCGCAACCGCTCTATGCCCAGATCGTCATCGTGCTGCAAACCCTGGGCTTCCTCACGATCGCCCTCGCACCGCTGGTGGCGCTGCTGGCTCGTCGGCCCTGGATCTCACTCGGCCTCGCCGCGGCGACCACTGTCGTGAGTCCCCTGATCATGTCCGCGAGCCGCACGTGGCTCATGGCTGGGCCACCGAACCCCGTCGTTCGGTGGCTAGTGAACCAGGTTGCAGCCAGCCCGTACTACCGCCTCTCCACGTTCCTGGCCTTCGGCTTCCTTGGGTTGGCCCTGACCATGTGGGTGCAGCCGGTCAATCAACGACCCCGTCGCATGCTGCTCGCCGCCCTCGCTACGACGGCCGCCATGGTCGCCTGCTTCGCTTATGGGGTGGTGCTCACGCGGACCCTCAAGCCCTATTCCGGGACCCATATCGAGATCGTGAGCAACCTCTTCCTCGTGGCCGCCACGCTGTTGTGGTGTGTCTGGGCGACGGCGGCCTGGCCGGCCTCTGTGATCAGGTTCCTGGAGCCGCTCATCGCGACGGGTCGGATGGCCCTGACGGCGTACCTCGGCCAAGTCGTCCTCCTCGCCTATCTCACCACCCGAATCACCGGCGGCCGCGATGATTCATGGTTCGTGCTGGGCACCGCCACCATCGTGCTCGTGGCGTTCTGCTGGGCATGGCAGCGCTGGCAAATGCCGCCTCTGTTCGAGGGCCTGTTGCGTTGGCAGCGCGTCGTCGAGTCCCCCCGCGCGACCGGGCGTACGCCAGACCCAGCCGCCTGACCTCGCGCGCGAACGCCGATCCGTCAGGTGGCATGCCCATGGGGGTACGCCGCAAGTCCCGCCTAGCATCGATCGGTGGCCAACCTGCGTTCCCTGTTCGCTGACACCCGTCCGCTGCAGAACCCGCACTTCCGACGGTTGTGGACGGCCAACATCGTCACCGTCATCGGCGCCCAGCTGACCGTTGTCGCGGTCCCGGCACAGATCTATGAGATCACGCGCGACTCGGCGTACGTCGGGCTGACCGGCCTGTTCGGTCTGGTCCCGCTGGTCATCTTCGGGCTCTGGGGCGGCGCACTGGCCGACGCGTTCGACCGTCGCAAGCTGCTGATCGTCTCGACGCTGGGCATCATCGCCACCTCCGCACTCTTCCTCGCGATCGCGGCCACCGGCTTCAGCAACGTCTGGGCGATCCTCGCGGTCTTCGCCCTCCAGCAGGCGTGTTTCGGCATCAACCAGCCGACCCGGGCCGCGGTGCTGCCGCGCATCCTGCCCACCGAGCAACTGCCCGCAGCGAACGCGCTGAACATGACCGTGATGATGTTCGGCGCGATCGCCGGGCCGCTGGTGGGCGGTGCACTGATCCCCCTGACCGGGTTCTCCCTGCTCTATCTGATCGACACGATCCTGCTGTTCGCCACGGTCTGGGCGGTCATCAAACTCCCGGCACTGCCGAGCCTCCACGACATGGGTGCCCCCGGGTTGCGGTCAGTGATCGACGGATTCAAATACCTCGCCGGACACAAGGTTCTGTTGATGTCGTTCGTCGTCGACCTGATCGCCATGGGCTTTGGCATGCCGCGCGCGCTGTTCCCCGAGATCGCCTCGGTCACGTTCGGCGGCCCACCCGCCGGCGGTCTGGCGTTCGCGTTGTTGTTCGCCGCGATCCCGGCTGGTGCGGTGCTCGGTGGGGTCTTTTCGGGCTGGGTTTCCCGCGTCGAACGTCAGGGGTTGGCGGTGGTCATCGCCATCCTGTTCTGGGGCATCGCGATCACCGGGTTCGGTTTGGCGTTGCTGCCGGCGGGTGGGCGGCTCATGCCGTGGCTGCCGATCGCCGTCTTCTTCCTGGTTGTCGCCGGTGCCGCTGACATGAGCTCTGCGGCCTTTCGGTCAACGATGCTCCAGGAAGCGGCGAGCGATGAAGTACGTGGCCGGCTCCAAGGTGTCTTCACCGTCGTCGTGGTCGGCGGACCGCGGCTTGCCGATGTGCTGCACGGCGCCGCCGGGTCAGCCGTGGGCGCGACCCCAGCCACGATCGGCGGCGGTGTCCTCGTCATCGTCGGCGTCGTCATCGCCACCCTGGCCGCACCGATCTTCGTGCGGTATCGCGTCATCCGCGACCGCCAGAGCTGACGCGGCCCCTCGCTGCTAGGACAACCTGAGCAGAGACCCGCCCCCCTTGGCTGGGCTGCAATCCCTTCTCGCCTGCGACACCACCGCTGGGCTGCAATCTCTTCTCGCCCTCTTCTCGCCTGCGACACCGCTGTCCTGCGGCTCCCGGGCGCCTCGTCACCACTGCGCAACGTGCGGCGTGCCGCCCCGCCCGCGGGGCACTTGCCGCGTACATTTTGCCCATGCCACGCTTCTCCCTCGGCCTCGCTGCCGCAGCCATGCTCGTCCTGACCGCCTGCGGATCGCCCGGGACGCCCGCCAACTCGGAGTCCGCCGCTCCCACTCCGGCGCCCGTGACCACCACCGCCGCCGCCACGCCTGACGCGACACCCGACGGCACCCCGGAGGCCACCCCGAACGGGACCGCTACCCCGGACA
>JAUNUL010000041.1 GCA_030538175.1 Propionibacteriaceae bacterium
CCCATAGCCGCGACAGGTCGGGCAGGTCTGGCTCGTGCGGATGTCACCGAGGAACGACCGCTGCACGTGCGTGATCTCGCCATGACCATGGCAGGTCCGGCAGGTCGTCGGCTTGGTCGATTCGGCCGAACCGCTGCCCTGACACTTCGGGCACAGCACCGCGGTGTCGACGGTGATCGGCTTGTTCACCCCGAACGCAGCCTCATGCAGTTCCAACTGGATCCGCACGAGCGCATCCTGACCACGCCGCACCCGCGGTCGCGGCCCACGCGAGGCCTGCTGGCCGAACATCGCATCGACGAGGTTGGTGAAGTCGAACCCGGCCCCACCGAAGTCACCGAACCCACCCGGGCCGAAGCCACCGCCGCGGCCACCGCCCAAGGGGTCGCCGCCACGGTCGAAGATGCTGCGCTTGCGCTCGTCGGAGAGGACCTCATAGGCCTCCTGAATCTCCTTGAACTTTTCGGCAGCGCCGTCCTCGGTCGCGACGTCGGGGTGATATTGCATCGCCTTGCGCCGATAGGCCTTCTTGATCTGTTCGGCGCTGGCGTCCCGGGACACGCCGAGGAGCTCGTAGTAATCAGCCATCAGTGGGTGTTTCAACCTTCGGTGAGAAATCGGCCGACGTACCGCGCGACAGCGCGGACCGAGGCCATGGTGGAGGGATAGTCCATTCTGGTCGGGCCCATGATGCCAAGCCCGGCCCACACATCGTCGGGGCTACCGTACGCCGCCGTCACCAGGGAGGTCGACTGCAGCGGGGCATATTCGTTCTCGTGCCCGATCCGCACGGTCACCGCGTCGGCAGTGGCCACCTGATCGAGCAGACGCAACAACACAACCTGTTCCTCCAACGCCTCCAGCACGGGCTGGACGGTGGTGGTGAAGTCACCGAACCGGGTCAGGTTCGGCACGCCGGCGACCGCGACACGGGTCGTTGGTTCGCTGGAGAGCACCTCAAGCAGCGCCGCGACGGCGATGCGGGTCCGGGCCTGGGGCCCGGGCGGCGCGGGCAGGTCCGCCAACAATCCCAACTCGCGGGCCGCTTCGGCCGGCGTACGCCCGACGACGGAGTCGTTCAACCGGGTCTTGAGGGCGACCAGATCGGTCTCGTCATAATCCGGCAGATCGAGGGCGCGCTGCTCGACCCGGCCGAGGGAGTTGATCACGATCAACAGCACCCGATCGGGGGTCAGCGACACCAACTCGACGTGGCGCAGGGTCGTGTTCGACTGGATCGGATATTGCACGATCGCCACCTGCTGGGTGATTTGCGCCAGCAGCCGCACGGTGCGGCTGACGATGTCGTCGATGTCGACCGCACCGGACAGGAAGGCCTGGATCGCGCGGCGCTCGGCCGGGGACAACGGCTTCACGGTGGCCAGCTTGTCCACGAACAGCCGATAGCCCTTGTCCGTGGGGATGCGGCCGGCGGAGGTGTGCGGCTGGGTGATGTACCCCTCATCCTCCAACGTCGCCATGTCATTGCGCACGGTGGCCGGGGACACCCCGAGGTTGTGACGATCGACGAGGGCCTTGGAACCGACGGGTTCGCGCGTGGAGACATAGTCGGTCACGATCGCGTGCAGCACCCGCAGCTTTCGATCGTCGAGCATCCCTCCCCCTCTCCAAGCTCTGCAGCTCTTTGCGCCTGTCGGTCAACTGGACCCGACTGGCACTCCGCCGAAGCGAGTGCCAGTGTAACCCTTATGACCGGTCCTGCCACGTCCCCGAACCGCACAACGGCCAGCGAAGGCTCCTGGGAGCCCATCGTCGACGGCATCTATCGCCTCGTGGCCGAACCCGATGCCGTGACGATCGGCCTGATCGTCGGGTCCGAGTCGGCCCTGTTGGTCGATTGCGGGAGTACGCCGGACCAGGGCGCCCGTCTCCGGGAGTCCGTCGCGAGCGTCACCGACAAGCCCCTGCTCGGCGTCGTCATCACCCACGAGGACCGCGACCACTGGTTCGGGCTCGCTGCCTTCGATGATCTGGAGTCGTGGGGGCACGAGACGCTCGCCGAGCGGATCGACGCGCCCGAGGTCCTGGCCGAAGCCGAACGCCTCGGTCTCACGCGCGCAGACCTGCGTACGCCGAAGAACGACTTCTCCATCGCCTGTGCCCTCGATCTCGGCGACCGCTATGTCGAGCTCGTGCACCTCGGCCACGCCCACACCCCGAACGATGTCGTGGTCAACGTGCCCGGCTCGAACGTCGTGTTCACCGGTGACCTGATCGAGAACCCGCACCCCTGGTTCGGGCCCGCGTCGTCCCCGCGCGGGTGGCCGGCGACGCTGAACATGATGATCGGGATGGTGAAGTCCGACGCGATCGTCGTCCCCGGGCACGGCGACTTGGTGGATGCGCAGTACATCGTGCAGACCCTCGCCGGGCTGGCTTCGGTGCCCTATGAGACCGAACGGCTCGTGCATGCCGGGGTCACGTTCGAGGGTGCCGAGGAGGCCGGTGAGTGGCCGATCCCGTGGCCCAATATTGCTGAGGGTGTGCGGACCGCGTACGCCGAGATGAGCGCCCAGGGCGTACGCCGCAACCTCCCGTTGGTCTGACCGCAGGTGTCGGGCGCGCAGGTCAGGCCCGCAGACGTCAGCCCACGATGCAGCGGCGCCCGATCTCCCAGATCTCCTCGTTGACAGCGACCACCAGCGGCTGGTCGGTGGGGGCGGCCTGATAGTCCCGGCCGTCGATCGTGCGGGAAACCCCACCGAGCTCACGCAGGATCAGCGACCCGGGCACGTGATCCCAGGGCTTCATGTGGCGATAGATGAGGAAGTCGCCCTCGCCGAGCACGATGTTCGGATAGTCGATGCCGCAGGCATAGAACGTCCACCCGAGCTCATCGACCCCAGCCGGGCGCGTGCGCAGCAGCCGGCGATGGGTCGTCGCGCCCCGGATGTGGTCGAGCGACGGAGTGGGCAGCGTGAGCGCCTCGCCATTGCAGGTCGCGCCCGCACCCAGTTCGGCCACCCAGGCCCGGTCGAGTTCTGGTTGCCAGATCCAGCCGCGGGTGATCTCCCCATTGCGCAGCTCGCCGATCATGACCGCGTACTCCTTGCGGCCATGGATGAAATTCCGGGTGCCATCCACCGGGTCGATCACGAACGCGTGGGGCACCGAGCCCACCAAGTCAGCAGCACCCGGATTGGCAACAGTGGCTTCCTCGCCGACGATCAGAGCATCCGGATAGACCTTGCGCAGTGCGTCGGTGAGGATCACTTCGGCCTCATGGTCGGCGATCGTCACGAAGTCGCCGGGGTTCTTCTCGGAGATGTCGTCCTCGGCCAACGCCCGCCACCGCGGTCGAACGACCTCTTCCGCGGTCTCCTGCATCAACTGCAGGACTTCCTCGGTGGTCAACCCTGATCCGCTCATGGTCCTACCTTGCCCGCAATCCCAAAATCATGCCTCTGCAGGCTCACGTGACAAGACGACCAGGGGGCCGCCTCGGTCAGCCCAAGTGGTCGGCAGTGACGAAATCGATGAGCTTCTCGACCTCGGTCAGCAGTTTGGGGTCGAGATCCGACCAGGAGTTGACCAGGCCGAGCAGATGCTGCCAGGCGCGGGCGATGTCGGTCTGGTTGCGGTGCGGCCAGCCGAGATGGGCACAGATGCCGGACTTCCAGTCCGTCCCGCGCGGAATCGTCGGCCACTCGGTGAGCCCGACCTTCTCGGGCTTGATGGCCGCCCAGATGTCGATGAATCGGTGACCGGTCACGAAGACCCAGTCCGCGTACGGTCCCGCGGCGACCGCATCCGCGATCCGCTGCTCCTTGCTGTTTGCGACCAGGTGATCGGCCAGTACGCCGAGCCGGCGCCCCTCCTCCGGAGCGAACTTCGCCACGATCTCGGGCAGATCGTCGATGCCGCCCAGGAACTCGACCACGACGCCGACATGGCGCAGGTCATCGCCCCAGATCTTCTCGATCAGCTCGGCATCGTGGCGGCCTTCGACATAGATCCGGCTCGGCAGCGCGACCTTGGCCTTGGCACCCGGCTGGCTCCGTCGGGACCCCGAGGCGGTGTGCGTCAGCGTCCGCGGTGGGGCGGCCTTCTTCTGCGGCACGACGAGCGACACGGGCTTGCCGTCGATCCAGAAGCCGGCCCCCAGCGGGAAGGAACGGGTCTTGCCGCGGCGGTCCTCCAGGACGACGATGCCGTGCTCCCAGCGCACGACCGCACCAACGAACCCGGTCGAGACGTCCTCGACCACGAGCCCGACCTCCAGCGGGTGCTCGGCGGACTTCTTGCGTCCCGCCTGCTGCCAACCCGCCTTCAACACGTCCTCTGAATAGCGCACCCGGGGATGGTACTCGCGACCGCACCCGATTCCGCGGAGCCGACGGGGTGTGCCGGGGTGGCGGCCCGATCAGGGGTCGGGGATCGGGGGGCAGGGATCAGTCCAGCAAGTCCCGAACCACGCCGTCAGCCAGCAACCGGCCGCGCAGCGTCAACACCACACGCTCGTGCTGTAGAGTCACCAGGCCCTCGGCGACCGGTCCCGCCAGCCGCGCCCGTTCGGTGTCGGTGAGGACCCCCAGCGGCAGCCCGTCAGCGAGTCGCAGTTCCAGCAGCACCCGCTCGATGCGTCGCGTTTCGGCGTCGAGGACTTCCTGCGCATACCCCGGCGACTCTCCCCCGGCCAGCCGTCCCGCCCATGCGGTCGGGTGCTTCACGTTCCAGAACCGGACGCCCCCGACATGACTGTGTGCGCCCGGCCCGATCCCCCACCAGTTCCCCCCGCGCCAGTACGCCAGGTTGTGCCGGCACCGATCGGCGGGGGTGCGGGCCCAGTTCGACACCTCGTACCACCCGAACCCCGCGGCGGACAGGACCTCTTCGGTGAGCAGGTATTTGTCGGCCAGGTCGTCGTCATCGGGTTCGGGCAACTCACCGCGGGCCATCCGGGCAGCTAGCCGGGTCCCGGGTTCGACGATGAGCGCATAGGCGCTGACATGGTCCGGCTCCGCTTCGAGCGCCGACTCCAGCGTCCGTGCCCAGGACTCCTGGCTCTCCCCCGGGGTGCCATAGATCAGGTCGAGGCTGACGGACTCGAACCCCGCCGCACGTGCTTCGGCCACAGCCTGTTGGGCGCGGCCGGTCGTGTGTTCGCGATCGAGGATCTGCAGCACCTCGGCGTCACCGGACTGCATGCCGAACGAGATCCGGGTGAATCCCGCGGCGCGCATCTCGTGCAGGTCCTGGGCCGTCACCGTGTCGGGATTGGACTCGGTCGTCACCTCGGCGTGCGCGGCGAGGCCGAAACGCTCGCGGATCGCCGCCAGCACCCGCGCGAGATCCGCAGGAGGCAGCAGGGTCGGCGTACCCCCACCGACGAAGACGGTGCTCACCGCAGGCGTCGAACTCAGCACCCGCTCGGCCAGCGCGAGCTCCGCGATCGCCGTGTCCGCCCACTCCTGACGCGATCCGCCCCCACCCAACTCGGCCGCCGTATAGGTGTTGAAATCGCAATAGCCACACCGCGACCGGCAGAACGGCACGTGCAGATAGAAACTCAGCGTCGCGTCCGCCAGCTCCGCCACTGCCGATTCCGGCAGTGAACCGTCGGCGGGAACGGGGTCGCCTTCGGGCAGCGTGGACGGCATGGCACTCCTCTTCGTTCCCTCGGGCATCCCCGAGCACCGCCATTGTGCCCCCGGTTGTTCCCCGATCCGAGCACGGACTGCACCCGGAAGTGCCCTCTCACCGGCAGAACGCGTGCAGAATCAGCTAGAAATTTCAACTACGATGCTCTGTGGCCCGCAGTCCGGCGGACCCTCCAAATCATCTTGGACCCTGTCCTTCAGGAGGCTCTGTGTCCACTCACCCCATCCGTGTCGCCATCGTCGGCGTCGGCAACTGCGCGTCGTCGCTCATCCAGGGCGTCGAGTTCTATCGCAACGCAGCGGACGACGAGGTCGTCCCCGGTCTGATGCACGTGCGCTTCGGCGACTATCACGTCGGTGACGTGCAGTTCGTGGCCGCGTTCGACGTCGACGCCGAAAAGGTGGGCAAGGATCTCGCCGACGCCATCCACGCCTCGCAGAACAACACGCTGGTCTTCTGTGACGTGCCGGAAACGGGTGTGATCGTCGATCGCGGGCCGACCCTGGACGGCCTGGGCCGCTATTACCGCGAGACCATCGCCGAGTCGGATGCCGAGCCCGTCGATGTCGTGGCCCGCCTCAAGGAGGCGAAGGTCGACGTCATCGTCAGCTATCTCCCGGTCGGCTCCGAGGACGCGGATCGCTTCTATGCCCAGGCCGCCATCGATGCCGGATGCGCGTTCGTCAACGCGCTGCCCGTGTTCATTGCCGGTACGCCGGAGTGGGCGCAGAAGTTCGCCGATGCCGGCCTGCCGATCGTCGGTGACGACATCAAGTCGCAGGTAGGCGCCACGATCACCCACCGCGTCATGGCGCGACTGATGGAAGAGCGCGGCTATGTGGTTGACCGCACCTATCAGCTGAACGTCGGCGGCAACATGGACTTCAAGAACATGTTGGAGCGCGATCGGCTGGAGTCGAAGAAGATCTCCAAGACCCAGGCCGTCACCTCCAACCTCGACGCCCAGCTCGGCGAGAACGACGTGCACATCGGCCCGTCGGACTATGTCGGGTGGCTGGAGGACCGCAAGTTCGCGTTCGTCCGTCTCGAGGGCCACGGGTTCGGCAACGCGCCCATGAGCATCGAATACAAGCTCGAGGTGTGGGACTCCCCCAACTCCGCCGGCGTGATCATCGACGCCATTCGCGCCGCCAAGATCGGCCTGGACCGCGGCGTGGGCGGCCCCCTGCTCTCCGCGTCCTCCTATCTGATGAAGTCCCCGCCCGAGCAGCGTCGCGACGACGTCGCCCGTGCCTCGCTGGAGGACTTCATCGCCGGGGACGTCGAGCGCTGATCTCGCGAACCCAGTGAAAGTCCAACGGGCTCATCGTCGTCTGGCGGTGGGCCCGTTGTCGTCTTCCGCACTCAACGGAGGATCGGTCGAAATAGACATCACAGAGTCCAGGGGAACACAGCCGACCGGAACGTCACAGCGCCCACGGGACGATCAACGCTCCATAGATCAGCAGGGCATGGAGGGGCACCAGCAGCGCCAGCGGCCACCGGCGCGTAAACCACGTGATCAGACCCCCAGCCACGGCGACCCCGACGACGAGCACCACCGCAGCAACCACGTTCGCCCCTGGCAGCGGCCGCACCCCCACCAGGCGTGAACCTGACAGGCTGGCCTGGGTGATGATCGCAACGAGCCAGCCCAGGCCAATCACCACCAGCAAGACTCTTCTCAACGAGGTCAACGGGCCACTCTCCACTCGGTCTGCCAGCCACTTCGACAGCGAAGACTATCCCCTTCACGTGCACTGACCGATCGGTTTGAATCAAGTCTTTCCCCTTGTGGACAACGTTCCCGGTCACCACCAGAATTCTGCTGGGATAGGGAGATGAGTACGCCACCCCCACCATTTCCCGTTGACGCTGTTCCGCCACCGTCCCCGGAGAGCACCGCGCAGCCAGGTCTGCCCACCCGATCAACTTTGTCGACACCGGTCGACTATGTCTGGCTGACCCGACCCGGCCGGGCGTGGTGGCGTCTGCCGTTGTCCCTGCTGCTGTTCCTCGCCATCTGGGTCGTCATCGTGATGGCCCTTGGCTTGGCGCTCATGGTGCTGGGCGCGATGGCAGGATCCGATCTCGCATGGCTCGACGCGATGGATGACCCCAACGCGACCATTACCCCCATGTTGCTGCTGTTCACCGGCCTGCTGCTCGCAGCCCTGATCCCGGCAGCGATCATCTCGACCTGGGTCACCCAGCGGATCCGCCCGGGCTATGTGCACAGCGTCGCGGGCCGATTCCGTTGGCGCTTCTTCGGTGAGGTGACGCTCATCCTGTTCCCCGTGTGGCTGGGTGTGATCGCGCTCCAAGCATCACTCTCCGGTGGGTTGTTCTCCGGGCCGGGCCCAGAATCCCGGATCGTGGTCTTCACGGTGATCCTGTGGCTGACGATCCCGTTGCAGGCGGCTGGCGAGGAATATGCATTCCGCGGTTGGCTGCTGCAGAACATCGGTGGGCTGATCCCGAATCGGTTGCTGGCGTGGGCAGTCCCCACGATTCTGTCCGCTGCCGTGTTTGCGGTCGCTCACGGGAGCTTCGATCCGTGGATCCTGATCGACCTGGGCATCTTCGCCACGGCCACGGTGCTCATGATCTGGCGCACAGGCGGCTTGGAGGCAGCGATCTCCCTGCACATCCTCAACAACGTGATCGTCCTGCAATATCAACTGATCAACGGCGGAATCGACGATGTCTTCGTGAGCTCGGAGACTACGGGCAGTGTGCTCGGAGTGGTGTTTTCCCTGGTGACGCACGCCATCGCCGTGGCAGTCGTCTGGTGGTGGGCCGCCCGTCGCGGCGTCCAGCGCACGACCCTGACCGATCCGCGGATCCGACCGCGACACCCGCTGCCGCCCGCGGGAACTCTGCCCCCGACCGAGCGGCTCATGGTGGTGCCCCAGTCACGTCCGTCGGCCTATCGCCCGCCCAGCAGCTCCTGATAGGCCTCCGCCAGAGCCCGGGCTGACCGATCGACGAGCGCGGCCCAATCGAGGGCCGCCTCATCGGCGGAGTCAGAGATGTGCTTGATCATCCGCAGGCGCACGCCGAGCGTGCGGCAGGCGTACGCGATCGCAAACCCCTCCATGTCGACCACGTCGCAGCGCCCGAGCAGCGCCTCGCGCGCCGCACCACCCGCCACGAATGCATCGCCGCTTCCGAGCACGGGACCAGAGCCGCCGAGCTCGATGCGGTTGTCCACACGCAGCCCGAGGGCCCGCAGCATGTCCTCATCCACATCTCGGTTGATCACCGCGGACGGCTCGAAGACCTCCTCGTGGTGCTCGCCGAGCGCCCCGACGCTGCCGAGGTTCACCACCGTCAACGCAGCCCTCTCCTCTGGACTGGGCGCCCGCTCCAGCACCGCGCGAGTGGTCGCCACAGCCGCCGCGGTCAACCCCACCCCCGTGAACACCAAGTCGGTGTCCGCGGGCAGATAGCGGGCCTCCTGCGCGAGGGCAACGAGGACGAGCGGTCGCATCGGCCCTACTTCTCAGCCTTGTCCTTGCCACCCTCACCGGTGGACAACGCGGCCACGAACGCCTCCTGCGGCACCTCCACGCGACCGACCATCTTCATCCGCTTCTTGCCTTCCTTCTGCTTCTCCAGCAGCTTCCGCTTGCGGGAGATATCGCCGCCATAGCACTTGGCGAGGACGTCCTTGCGGATGGCACGGATGGTTTCACGGGCGATGACCCGCGAGCCGATAGCAGCCTGGATCGGCACCTCGAACTGCTGCCGCGGGATGAGCTCCTTGAGCTTCGAAGCCATGGCGACGCCATATGCGTACGCCTTGTCCTTGTGCACGATCGCCGAGAACGCATCGACAGGGTCACCGTGCAACAGGATGTCGACCTTGACCAGGTCTGCGGCCTCCTCGCCGGCCTCGTCATAGTCGAGGGAGGCGTACCCCTTCGTGCGCGACTTCAGCGCATCGAAGAAGTCAAACACGATCTCCGCGAGGGGCAGCAGATAACGGATCTCGACGCGATCCTCCGACAGATAATCCAGCCCCTGCTGGACACCACGGCGGGTCTGACACAGCTCGAGAATCGTGCCGATGTACTCCGCCGGCGCCAGAATCGTCGCCTTCACCATCGGCTCATGGACCTCGGCGATCTTCCCGTCAGTGGGATATTCGCTCGGGTTCGTCACAACGTGCTCGGACCTGTCCTCCATCACCACTCGATAGACCACGTTCGGGGCAGTCGAGATGAGGTCGAGGTTGAACTCACGCTCCAGCCGCTCCCGCACGATCTCCATGTGCAGCAGCCCGAGGAAGCCAATGCGGAAACCGAACCCGAGGGCACCCGAGGTTTCCGGCTCATACGTGAGCGCCGCATCGTTGAGCTGCAGCTTCTCCAACGCCTCCCGCAACTCCGGGAAATCATTGCCGTCGATCGGATACAACCCGGCGTAGACCATCGGGTTCGGATGCTGATAACCCGACAACATCTCGGTCGCCGGCCGGACCGCCGAGGTCACCGTGTCACCGACACGGGACTGGCGGACTTCCTTCACACCCGTAATCAGATAACCGGTCTCACCGACACCGAGCTTGTCGACCTTCTTCGGCTCCGGCGAGATCACCCCGACCTCGAGCACCTCATGCGTCGCCTTCGTCGACATCATCAGAATGCGTTCACGGTGGGACAGCTCGCCGTCAACCACCCGGACGTACGTCACCACGCCGCGATAGGTGTCATAGACCGAGTCGAAAATCAGCGCCCGCGCCGGGGCATCCCCCGCACCCACCGGGGCCGGGATCTCCGCGACCACGTGATCCAGCAACTCCTTGACGCCCACGCCAGTCTTCGCGCTGACCTTGAGCACCTCGTCAGGATCACAGCCGATGATGCCGGCGATCTCCGCCGCGTACTTCTCCGGCTGCGCACTCGGCAGATCAATCTTGTTCAGCACCGGGATGATGTGCAGGTCCGCCTCGATCGCAAGATAGAGATTCGCCAGCGTCTGCGCCTCGATCCCCTGGGCCGCATCAACCAGCAGGATCGCCCCTTCGCAGGCCTCCAGGGACCGCGACACCTCATAGGTGAAGTCCACGTGACCCGGGGTGTCGATCATGTTCAGCACATAGTCCTGACCATCCACCTGATAGGGCATCCGGACCGCCTGGGACTTGATCGTGATCCCGCGTTCCCGCTCGATATCCATCCGGTCCAGATATTGCGCCCGCAT
The DNA here is from genome assembly GCA_030538175.1 of Propionibacteriaceae bacterium. Taxonomy (GTDB): domain Bacteria; phylum Actinomycetota; class Actinomycetes; order Propionibacteriales; family Propionibacteriaceae; genus Enemella. Next base: position 10,831 of record JAUNUL010000041.1, read on the forward strand.
CGCCCGGTCGTCGACAATCCCAGTGATCTGCAGCATGCGATCGGCCAACGTGGATTTGCCGTGATCGATGTGGGCGATGATGCAGAAGTTGCGGATAATCGCCGGGTCGGTCTGGCCGGCAATGGGTGCGGTCATGTGCGTCCTGGGTCAGGGGCTTGTACGCCAACGGGTGCTGGACGGTCGATTGTCTCATAATTTGCGCGGCGACCGCCGCGCAGTCGGGGGACGACCCCGCACCCCCGCGCTCGGTGTCCGTCTTATGCGGGGACGACCCCCGCACCCCCGCGCTCGCTCCTCGTTCTTCGCGTCGTCGTCTTCGCTGCGCTGCGACTCCTTGGGCTCATCCACTCGGCCCATAGGGACGCTCGCAGGAGGGCGCCAGGAAAGTGAGTGCCCCCAATAAAACTAAAGCGCCCCGCGTCGATCCGGGAGGATCGCGCGGGGCGCTTCGTTTGCGTACCAGGCTCAGACGACGGTCCAGGTGTCCCGTCCGTTGATGAGGGCTTGGAGCTGGTCCTCGGTCGGCTCCTGGCCGTTCTTGGCGATGTCGATCTGCTCGCGCACCCCATCGTCGTACGCCGGCCGTTCGACCTGGCGCAGCACACCGATCGGGGTCTGCAGGAGCACCCCGGTGCTGGTCAGGCGGGACAGCGAGAACGCATACGCCGGGTCCGGGTTGTTGGCGTCATGGATGACGATCCGGTCCTCGCTCACATCAGCGGCCTCGGCGATCTCCAGATCACCGTTCGCTCCGCGGACGACGACCTTCGCGCCCCCGGCGCCGAACCGGATCGGCTCACCATGCACCAGCGGGATGATCGTGTCGGCGGTCGACCCGCCCTTGATCGCGTCGAAGGCGCCGTCGTTGAAGATCGGGCAGTTCTGATAGATCTCCACGAAGCTCGCGCCGCGATGGGCCGACGCGGCCTTGAGCACCTCGGTCAGGTGCTTGCGGTCAGAGTCGATGGTGCGGGCCACGAAGGTGGCCTCGGCACCCCGCGCGAGCGACAGCGGGTTGAACGGGGCGGCGACCGAGCCGAAGGGGGAGGACTTGGTGACCTTGCCCTGCTCCGAGGTCGGCGAATATTGCCCCTTGGTCAGCCCATAGATCCGGTTGTTGAACAACAGAATCGTCAGGTTCACGTTGCGGCGCAGCGCGTGGATGAGGTGGTTGCCGCCGATGGACAGGGCATCCCCGTCACCGGTGACGACCCACACGCCCACATCCTCGCGGGCGGTGGCGACACCGGTCGCGATGGCCGGGGCGCGGCCGTGGATCGAGTGCATGCCATAGGAGTCCACGTAATACGGGAAGCGCGACGAGCAGCCGATGCCCGACACGATTACGGTGTTCTCCCGGGCGATGCCGAGCTCAGGCAGGAAGCCCTGGAACGCGGCCAGAACGGCATAGTCGCCGCAGCCGGGGCACCAGCGGACCTCCTGGTCGGAGGTGAAGTCCTTGCGGTTGAGGGGCTCGATGGCCAGGGGGACGCGGTTGAGCCCCGCGTACTCCTCAATCGTCTTCCGCGGATCGGTGGCGGTCACTGGGCATCCTTCGCAGCGAGATCGGAAACGTTCTGGGTGTCGCCTTCGTGGCGGGGTTCGCCACCGTTGGCGGTGACTTCTTCGTTGAGCTGTTCGCTCGTCGGCTCGACGGTGTGACCGATGAACTCGAGCAGGTCGGCAGCGAGCTCCGACAGCGAGATCGGCAGGCCCCGCACGCGCGAATAGCTCTGCACGTCGACCAAATATTTCGCGCGCAGCAGCATCGCGAGCTGGCCCGAGTTCATCTCCGGGCAGATCACCGTGTCGTACGCCCGCAGCACCTCACCGAGGTTCGCCGGGAACGGGTTGAGGTGACGCAAGTGCACCTGGGCCACCTTGCCGCCCACCGCGCGGACCCGGCGTACGCCAGCCGTGATCGGGCCATAGGACGAACCCCAGCCGATCACCAGGACCTTCGCCTCACCCGACGGGTCGTCGACGACCAGATCCGGGATGTCCTGGACGATCCCGTCGACCTTGGCCTGGCGGAGGTTGGTCATCCGCTCGTGGTTCTCCGGGTCATAGGAGACGTTGCCGGTGATGTCGGCCTTTTCCAGGCCGCCGATCCGGTGCTCGAGCCCGGCGGTGCCGGGGATGGCCCACGGGCGGGCGAGGGTCTGCTCGTCACGGCGATAGGGCTCGAACGTGGTGCCGTCGGCACCGTTGGGGCCGGTCGCGAAGCCGGGGTCGATGCCCGGGATCTCGGCGATGTTCGGCAGGCGCCACGGTTCGGCACCGTTGGCGAGATAGCCATCGGACAACACGACGACGGGGGTGCGATACTTCACGGCCCAGCGGGTCGCCTCGATCGCCGAGTCGAAGCAGTCGGACGGCGAGTTCGCGGCAATCACCGGCACGGGTGCCTCACCGTTGCGACCGAACAGCACCTGCAGCAGATCGGCCTGCTCGGTCTTGGTCGGCATGCCGGTCGAGGGGCCGGCACGCTGCACGTCGACGATGACCATCGGCAGCTCGGTCATCACGCCGAGGCCGATCGTTTCGGCCTTGAGGGCGATGCCCGGGCCGGAGGAGGAGGTGACACCCAGCGCACCGGCGAAGCTCGCACCGAGCGTCGCGCCGACGGCGGCGATCTCGTCCTCGGCCTGGAAGGTCTGGACGTTGAACCGCTTCAGCTTGGTCAGCTCGTGGAGGATGTCGGAGGCCGGGGTGATCGGATAGGCGCCGAAGAACAGGGTCAGCCCCGCCTTCTGCGCGGCGGTCACCAAGCCGAAGGCCATCGCGGTGTTGCCGGTGATCTGGCGATAGTCGCCGGCAGGCATGCTCGCGGCCGCCACCGTGTACGTGTGGGCGAACGCCTCGGTC
>JAUNUL010000514.1 GCA_030538175.1 Propionibacteriaceae bacterium
TCGTGCGGATGACGTTGCAGTCCGGCGCACCCGGATAGATCCGCGGTGGCACGAACGACACCGACCGCACCTTCGACTGCCGGGCCTTGAGGGCAAGCTCGATCAGGCGGTCCATCTCCCCGGTGGGCACATTGCTGCTCAGCACCTGCTTGCCGGCGCCGGCGATCTCGGTGAACTTCGTCGTCACGGTCAGCGGGTCGAGCTGGTTCAGCATGGCGTTCATCACGCACTTCTGCCGGGCCATCCGCTCATAGTCGTTCGAGTCATGCCGCGAGCGGGCGAACCACAGGGCGTCCTGGCCATTGAGGTGGACGTTGGTGCCGGGCTCGATATAGCGACCGACAGCGGTCGAGCCACCGCCGACGGGGACAGGCTTCATGATGTCCAGGTTGATCCCACCGACGGCGTCGATGAGCGCCTTGAAACCATCGAGATCCACGAGCGCGTAATAGTTGATGTCCAACCCGGTGATCCACTCCACCGCGTCCACGGTGGCCATGGCGCCCGGGTCCTTGACCCCCGGATAGAGCCCCGGCGTATTTGCGGCGGCCGTGTACACGGCGTTCAGCAGGCAGGCATGGTCGGGACAGGTGAACTTGTCCGGATAGAGCTTGCTCATCGGCGAATAGGGCGGGAACGAGAAATCCTCGAGGTTCCGCGGGAGCGAGAACAGGACCGTCTGCCCGGTCTTGGCGTGCACGCTCGCGACATGGATCGAGTCGGGGCACAGCCCGTTGCGGCCGGCGCTGGCGTCGCCGCCGAGGAGCAGGATGTTGTAGCGGCCCTGCTTGACCTGCGTATCACCGCCGCCGGCGAACACGCTGCCGATGAAGTCACGCTGGGCGTTGACCACCTGCGCTGAGGCGAGGCCGGTGCCCGACAGCAACAAGGCCAGGGCGACGGTGATGGCGCCGAAGCCCTGTCGGTGCCGCGGCGACAGGGCAATGGGATTGGACAGCTTCCAGGCGTGCACGATGAGCCCCGCCCAACCGATGCCGCCCAACGCCAGGACGGCGGTGATCAGCACGGTCACGGGCTTGAACGTCACGACCACGACGGCGGCGGTGCGGTTGATCATCAGCAACAGCAGCCACGCGAGGATCGTCAGGACGATAGTCGCCCAGATGCGGATCGCCCACCGGCCGACGTTCTTCTCCCGGGACAGCAATTGAGCAGATCCGGGCAGGATCAGGGTCATCAGGACGCGGCCGAGCCCACGGCGCACCCGCAGGTGCTCGCTGCGGGCCTGCGCGGCGGAGCGGTACGGTTCGGCGGGCTGCGCGGTCGTCATCGACGAGGACGCGCGGCCGTTGCGATCGGTCCGGGAAGTCGCCACGAATCGAGGCCTTTCGGTGCTGCGAAGGGGGAAGGACGCACCCGTGAAGGGTCGTCCCAAGTATGGATCGGCCAGCAGACCCCGTCCGAGCGCCACGCCGAGCCCCACCGGAGAAGACAAGGTGCGTCGGACTCCCGAGCGGGGTTACCGTTGACGGCATGGCATCCGGCCGCGACAACGATCTTGACTGGCTCTATAGCTCCGACCCGGGCGACGAGCCGACTCGTCGCGCGCCCGAATCGTCAGGATCCCCCGCGCCGACGGCCGGTTCCTCGGCGGACGGCCGGCGCCGCATGTCGTTCCGGGAATCCGAATCCTCGGGTGGCCGCCCGCCGGTTCGACCCGTGCCACCGCCGCCGGTCCAGTCGGACCGCCCGGCGAAGAACCGCTCCGGTCAGAGCCGAACAAGCCAGGGGGG
>JAUNUL010000515.1 GCA_030538175.1 Propionibacteriaceae bacterium
ACTGACTGGCAAAGTGACGACCGACCAAATCATCATCAGTTTTCCAGGTGCGTTCGCAGCGCTCGAGTTCCGTAAGGCGCTTCAGGACGGCGAGGACTGCCCGGTGATTGCCGACGCCAACAACTTGCCCTATGACGTCCGCCTGAGTGGGCCGGCCGAGATCGCACTGCACGGCATCAACGACATCAATATCGCCTTCCTGCCGGCCGATCGCGGCCCGGAGCTGATCGACCAGGTGCGTGCGGATCTCTTCGACTTCAAGCGGGTCTACGCGGATGTCCTGGAATGTGGGTTGAGCATCGTGAACCCGTCGCTACACACTGGCCCGTGTTTGCTCAGCGTCACCCACATTGAATCGGTGATGCGCGAGTTCTTCCTTTACGAGCATGGGGTCACGCCGTCGTCCATGAAGCTCGACATCGTGCTTGACAACGAGCGCAAGGCGGTTGGCAACGCCTTGGGCTATGACCTGAGGCCGATCGAGGACTTCAGCGGCTTGGAGCCCGGCTACACCTGGCAGGAGCTCTACAAGGCGCTTCACGGCGAGATCGCTCTGACCCCCATCTCGGGGCCGAACAGCATCGACAACCGTTACCTCACCGAGGATGCTCCGTACGGGTTGGTGCCGTGGACCAGCATCGGTGCCGTGCTGGGCGTCGCGATGCCGATCACCAACGCAGTGCTGGACATCTACAACATCATTCACGAGACCGACTGGCGTGAGCGGGGTCTGGGGCTGAAGCAGATGGGCCTGGACAACATGACGCCAGACGAGATTCGCGAATATGTCAAGACCGGTCGCAAGTAGGGAAGACGGCCATGGATAACTCCTCGACAAACCGGGTGCGACACGTTCGATGGGGCACCGTCGTCACGTTTATCGGCGCCATGGTCGCCTATTTGATCGGGTCAGGTTTCGCGACTGGTCAGGAATCGATGCAGTACTTCAGTGTTCATGGAGCCGGTGGCGCCGCTGGTGCTTTGATCATCACGCTGATTCTCTACTGCTACTTCAGTGCGGTGGCGCTACGTGATGGGCGAAACCTGCGTCTAAAGTCAGCCAATCGGATTTTCGACTATTACTGCGGCAAGCACATTGGTGGCTTCTTCGCCATTTTCGCGCCCGCCTTCTTCTTCTGCATGTATGCGGTAATGCTCTCCGGAGCTGGCGCTGCGCTGAACGAGCATCTTGGCTGGAACCGACAGGTAGGCATTTTCGCCATGGCAATTGCTGCATTGGCGACCGTGACATTGGGGCTCAATGGGCTTGTGGCGATCGTGTCAAGACTGGGCCCGATCATTGTGGCGTTGGCGTTGATTGTGGGAGCTGCTGGAATCGCCATGAACCCCCAAGGCATTGCAGAATCCGCCGACGTCCTGCCCGCGATCGAAGTCCTCAAGGCTGCACCGAACTGGGCTGTGTCCGGCTTCATCTTCCCGGCTCTCGGGATTCTGATGCTGGTGCCGTTCTTGGCCGGGATCGGACGCAACGCAAAGAACGATACCGAGGCTGCGGTGAGCGGCGTCGCCGGGGCGATTGCGTTCGTGGCTGCGGTCGCGATTGTTGCATTCGGACTGCTGGCCAATATCGGGGACGTGTATGACAAACAAATCCCGATGCTGTGGGTTGCTCAGCAGATGTTCGCCGGCTCGGGCGTCATCTTCACTGTTGTGCTGTTCGCCGGCATCTACACGACTGCGGTTCCGCTGCTGTGGGTCGCAATCAACCGAGTCGAGCCTGAAGACACCAGC
>JAUNUL010000042.1 GCA_030538175.1 Propionibacteriaceae bacterium
TACGGTCAGCAGCAGCCCGGCTATGGCGATCAGCAGCCCCCGCAGCAGGGCGGCTACCAGGCGCCCGGGGAGTGGCGTCAGTCCTGACCCGTGACCGGCGCACCGAGGCGGTGCTCCGACGAATCAACAAGCGCATCTGGCTGAACATGGCCAGGTGCGCCTCGTCGTTTCAGGCGGGTGGAACGAACACGGTTGTTTGCGTACCCCCATGGCGCAATAGCGCCTTGCGGAAGTCGAGAATCCGGGTGAGTTCGTACGCCGGGGTGCTCGTGTCCAGGCGCGGGCAGGCGTACATTTCTTGACAGCGCCACCGATCGGAGGTGGCCTTCTCGAAAAGGACCGTCATGGCAACAGACTGGGCTGCTGACGTCAAGAAGCACGTCACCAATGCAGACGACGACGCGATTGCCGGCATCATTCGGCACTGCGGGATCGCACTCCGCAGTGCGGACGCATCCATGGTCTCGTTCTCCGACAAGAGCGAGACCGACAGAGTCAAGAAGAACTTCGTCATGAAGAAGCTCGGCATCACCGACGAAGCCGAGGCCGACGCGGCCATCGCGGACGTGGGGGCGAAGTTGAAGAGCGCCACCCGACGCTATCGACCCACCGTCTATTACATGCTGGCCGATCACTTCGACAAGCTCGACCTGTTCAAGAAGAAGAGCTGAGCCACCCGCCTCGACGCGCAGCGCAAAGGCGCACAACGAAGAAGCCCCCAGCAACTGAGTGGTTGCTGGGGGCTTCTTGGTGGTTCGATAGCTCAGGCGCTGACCTCGGTGCGCGCGGCCTTGTTCTTCTTCTTGGCCATCACATATTCGAAGATCATCGGCAGGATCGACACGAAGACGATCAGCAGGATGGCAACCTCGAGGTTGTCATGGACGAACTTGATCTGGCCCAGGAAATACCCCAACACTGTGACACCCACGGCCCAGAAGACACCGCCGATGGCGGTCCAAGTGATGAAGGTGCGGAAGTTCATCTTGGCGACACCGGCAACCAGCGTGACGAACGTGCGGACCATCGGCACGAAGCGAGCGATGACGAGCGCCTTGGGGCCGTACTTCTCGAAGAAGCCATGGGTCTTGTCCACATAGACGGGGTCGAAAACCTTGCCCAGGAAGCCCTTGCGCGGCTTGAACAGCGGCGGGCCGATCAGCTTGCCGATCCAATAGCCCGAGATGTTGCCCAGGATGGCGGCGACGATCAACACGCCGCACACGATGGCCATGGTCTGCAGGTCGGAGCCATAGTTGATCGCGCCGAGCGCGACGAACATGCCGACGGTGAACAGGAGCGAGTCGCCCGGCAGCAGGGAGAAAATCCCGCACTCGGCGAAGACGATGAGGGCTACGACCCAGAGCGCCCAGGGCCCGGCGGCATTGATGATCTTTTCCGGGTCCAGGAAGTCGGGGAGCAACATCGGTGTGATGGCAGCGGCTTGGCTTAGAAGATCGAACACCCGTCAAGGGTAACGTCCACACTGTGGAATTCTTGCCTTCCGTTCCGTCGGTGGGGCCCGGAGTCGGACCTTGGGTCGGACCCTGGCCCGACGACGAACGCCTCGACCCCGCCCTGCTTGCTGAGGGCGACCACCGCAACGTCGTGGACCGCTTCCGCTATTGGCGGGTCGAAGCCATCGTCGCTGAATTGGACCGGTCCCGCGTGCCCCTGCGCATCGCGATCCAGAACTGGGAACACGACTTCAACATCGGCTCGGTCGTCCGCACGGCCAACGCCTTCAACGTCCGCGGCGTGCACATCATCGGCCGCCGTCGCTGGAATCGCCGCGGTGCGATGGTCACCGATCGCTACCTCCACGTGCAGCACCATCCGGACGCGCAGGACTTCCTCGACCACCTGGGGGAGCTGGCGTACGAGATCGTCGGGGTCGACAACCTGCCCGGCTCTGTCCCGCTCGAGGAGACCAAGCTGCCCGAACGCTGCTGTCTCGTGTTCGGTTCCGAGGGGCAGGGGCTGACTCCCGACCTTGTGGACGGATGCTCGCGGCTGGTCGACATTCGCCAGGACGGTTCGACCCGGTCGATGAATGCGGGTGCTGCGGCGGCCATCGCGATGTACGCCTGGCGGCTCGCCAATCCCGCCAGGCCGCAATGAGATCCCAGGCCCCTATCAGCCCCGCAGACCCCACGGGGGATCTCGTCAGCCACGACGAGGTTCGCGACGCTCCTATCCTTGGCGCATGCAAGGAATGGGTGAGACGCCGGGACGGGTCGTCGCGGAGCAGACCGGCAACCCGGTCCCGATGCCCGGGCAGGCGCCTGATGCGCCCTTCGCCGGAATAGTGCCGGCCGGACTGCCCGGGCCGGGCGCGATCAGCGTTCCTGAGGGCATGCCGATCTATTTCGACCGACAGGTGCTGGCCGGGCGTGCGGCGAGCGAGCGTCGGCGCGTCATCATGAATGCCGTCTCGCTGGGCATCACGCTCGTGGGCCTGGGCGCCGTGCTCATCTATGTCTTCGCTTCCCGCGAGGGGCAATTCGGGAACATCACCGGGCTCGCCACGTGGCTGCTTTCGGTCTCCGCGGTGATCAGCCTCGTCACCCTCGGGGCTCGCCTCGTCTGGTTCCGCCGGTTGCGGGCCGCTGCAGACGCGGTGGGTGAGGGGCTCGCTCTGGTTGTGTCCCGGTGGGGGATCCAGTGTGCGAGCGGACAGTCGGCGTGGGAATCGATCGACGGCGTCGCGGTGGCCAAGGCCCGGCGGTGGGGGAGCGGATACCGCCTGCGGGTCGACCGAAGCGATGGGCCTGCGTTCGACTTTCCGCTCGAAGGGCTCTCGAGCCTCCCGGGCACCCTCGATTCATCGATTCGCGCGTACTCGTCGGGTCGATACGGCGTTGACCTGAGCGTCCTCGACGACTGACCGTACGCCGACCGTGGTCGCGTGGGTCCGATTCTCAGGCCCGGGCCCGGTTGTCGAGGGGGCATGAAATGATGGGCGGGAGCCATTCGTGTCCCCGAACGGAAGAGAGCGCGACATGCCTATTGCCACACCTGAGATCTATGCCGAGATGCTGGACCGCGCGAAGGATGGCGGCTTCGCCTATCCCGCGATCAACATCTCGTCCTCCCAGACCCTGAATGCTGCGTTGGCGGGCTTCGCCGAGGCCGGCTCGGACGGCATCATCCAGGTGTCCACTGGTGGTGCGGAATATCTGTCGGGCCCGACGGTCAAGAACATGGTTTCCGGCGCGGTCGCGCTGGCTGAGTACGCCCATATCGTGGCCGAGAAATACCCGGTCAACATCGCCCTGCACACCGACCACTGCCCCAAGGACAAGCTAGACACCTTCGTGCGTCCGCTGATCGGGATCTCCCAGGAGCGCGTCAACAAGGGCGGCAACCCCCTGTTCCAGTCGCACATGTGGGACGGCTCGGCCTCCCCGCTGGACGAGAACCTCTCGATCGCCACTGAGCTCATCGAGCTCTGCCGCGCGGCCAACATTCTGCTCGAGGTCGAGATCGGCGTCGTCGGTGGCGAAGAGGACGGCGTCGCCCACGAGATCAACGACAAGCTCTATTCCACTCCGGAGGATGCCATCGCCACCGCGAAGGCCCTCGGCTATGGGGATCGTGGCTACTACATGACCGCGCTGACCTTCGGCAACGTGCACGGCGTCTACAAGCCGGGCAACGTCAAGCTCAAGCCCGAGGTGCTGAAGGAGGCCCAGGAGGCCGTCGTCAAGGAGTTCGGTCTGCCCGAGGGCTCGAAGCCGTTCCACCTCGTCTTCCACGGCGGCTCCGGCTCGTCGCCCGAGGAGATCGCCGAGGCGCTCGGCTATGGCGTGGTGAAGATGAACGTCGACACCGATACGCAGTACGCGTTCACCCGCCCCGTGGTCACGCACATGATGCAGAACTACGACGGCGTGCTGAAGATCGACGGCGAGGTCGGCAACAAGAAGATGTATGACCCGCGTTCCTGGGGCAAGAGCGCCGAAGCCAACATGGCTGCTCGCGTCCTCGAGGCCTGCCAGGACCTCAAGTCCGTCGGCACCACGCTGAAGGCGTGAGCCGAACACGATTCACGCTGAGGGTCTGATCGACTGACGAAGCCCCCGTCCGGTGAGCATGCCGGGCGGGGGCTTTCGTGTGTCCGGGCGCGCCGAGTGGGCCGGTACGCCGTGCCGTACGTCACAAGTGCCCCTGCGACGCCGAGTGGGCCCGTAGGTCGTGCCGTATGTCACGAATACTGCGCTGGCAGGTGGTGCGAAAACTGGCGCCTACTGGGCAGATCGCCTTCGTGCTCGTGCCTCTGGGTGGAAGTTGATGGGGGTTCGATCCAGCACCAGATTGCACATCGAGGATAGGAATCTGCCGGGGTCGAGTTCACCCGGGACCGCGCCCCGATGGAGCGTCACCCGGGGGTGATGGTGGACGGTCACATCTGGGCTGTCTGCCGTGAGGTCTGGAACTGCGCCCGGCTCCAATGGCCCTGCTGGATCGATCTCGGAAGTTGGATCCGGCAAGGTGCTTGACGTCTCCTGGATCACAAGCCCCACCGCGTCATAGGCGTCAGCTTCTCGGCCCAGTTTCCCCAACAGGTCGATGAGCCACCTGGCCGTTTCAGGTTCGTCGTCCAAGGCGCTGGCGCCCAGGCAGTAGAGAAAGCCGAGTGCAGCTTGTGGATGTCGAGATCGCAGGTTCTTGGCGTCCCCGTAACTTTCTTCTATGCGGTTCGCTGCGTTCTTGCCGAAGGATGAGTCCATGCGCTTGGTCGAGATCATGAGCTCGGGTCCGGTCGCCCACGAACTCATCACCACGTCTACCTGCTTCACGTAATGCTTGCCCAGGATATTTGCCGAGGCTCGTCCGCTGCCTCCTCTTGAGGCCAGGTGATCGTTGGCTTCCTTACGCAGGCGCGCAGGGAGTGAAGAGATGAACCCCGTGATGTCCTGAGAGAGCACCCGCGGTGGAGAAGGCCTTGGCCAAACCTGATCCGGGTTGAAACCAGCTCGCCGAAGTTCCGAGGCTATCCAGACATCAAGAGCGAGCGCGGGCACGCCGGACTGGCTGGTCGCGCCCAGCCGCGCAGGCACTGCCAACAGCTGTCGCAGCGTGTCGTAGTCGGGATCGACCGTGAAGATCTGCTGCTCATAAGCCCGCCACGAACTCAGCTCCCTGCTGGGTGCCGACTCGACGATGTCGTCAAAGAGTTCCCACGCCCGGGCTCGGATGGTTGTCATCGCCGGCCACCCTTCGCTTCGGTTCTCGTTCGGGTGTGGCGTCTGTTTCGAAGGGACGACAGCGCCTCACGCAGCTCGGCGAGGACGTGGGAAGGAAGAGCGGTCGGGGACAGGAGAATGTCGTCGACAAGCTGCTGGGCGTCACTGAGTCGTCCCGCCAACAGTGAGCGGCGAGCGTCAGGGAAAGCCGTCTGGAGTTCTGTGGCATGCGTTCGAACCACTTCGATGGATGGCACCAGCAGCTTGGTGGCCTCTCGTGGCTCCATTTTCAGCACCCCGCCCCCATAGGCGCGGCCTGTGATCTCGGCGCTCAATGCCGTCGCGGTGTTCAGTGCGCCGAGTGCCAACAGGGCGCCCCATTCCCTGAGATCGTCATGGAGATAGAGCCCGTGCACGGAGTTCAGGTAGTAGAGCCCAGCGGGATTGGCAGCGAGCTGGGGTGTCTGTTGATTCATGTAGGTGAAGAAGAGATCGGGTGGCTCAGGCAGAGGAGTCCGCCACCAAGGCGTACGAACCCGGCACTTGTAGGCGCGATCGACGCCGAGCTCTTTGCCATGAGTGAGGTAGCCCTCCGCAGGGCCGGATGGGGTTGTGGGTCGGAACAACAGAGTCCCGGCACCCCTCGCACCGAGTTCGGCCCAGTCCTCGTAGCTCACCTCGAGTGCACGGAGATGGCTGGAACCCGGTGGGGAGATCGCGACCGTATCGGTTGGGCTGAGCCCCCAGCGGGCGGCCTCCACGGGACTGAGCGCGAAGTAACGGTTGTTGCCGGTCACCGCGCCAAGGCTCAGCCTCCCCCAAGAGGACAACTCACTGAGCGTCCTCTGGCGGACCAGGTCTGCCAGGGCCTCTTCGGTCTCGGGAGTCGGCAGCAATTGCCAGCGCTGCCCCGGGGTGGCGGGCACTCGGGTGAAAGCGATGCCGTTCAGGTCATCCGCGCTGCGGATGGATGCCATGTGCACGTCCGAGCTGCCTCCGTGACCCTCCGCCAGTAGCAGCAGGGCCTCGGTCTGAACCCCGGGGAAGACCTGTTTGTCGATGCGGACCACGCGCACGTCGCCAAATCGCCGCAAAAGGAAATCGCGCACGTCCTGGGCATAGTTCGAGGTGAGGAGCTCCGCAGGCAACACCAAGGCGAGGCGCCCCCCGCCACGGAGGAAAGCGGAGGCATGGATCACGAATGGTGCCCAGGAGCTGGAGAGTTTGCTCAGGCGTACGCCCTGCCGCAGCGCCGCGGCCAACCCCTTTGCGCGGGCATCGCCAGTGAATCCCTGGTATCGGATATATGGCGGGTTGCCGATCACCGCGTCATAGATTGGCCGTGGTTCGACCGCCAGAAAGTCGCCCACGAAGATGTCTCCGCTCACGCCGGACTCGGTCAGCGCCGCACGGGCAGACTGCGCAGAGTCGCTGTGGAGCTCATGGGCGTGGATGCGGCCCCGACCGCTCAGGCCGACAATCCGGCGGGCCGCCATCGACACGAACGCTCCGTCGCCACAGCTGGGTTCGAGGACGTCGTCGTCTCCCGAGCGAATCGCCCACGTGGTGAGGAATGTTGTCACGGAAGGAGGAGTAAAGAACGCGCCGCGCGCTTTGCGCAGCTCTGCGGTATCAGCCGGTTCGAGTGTCACGTCGTCCTCCCTCAGGATCACCTTACTGTCGCCATGCTGAACGAGAGGTCTGACAGTTTTGCGTGGTGCCGCTGACGTCCCGGATGCCACTGTTCATCAAGATCATCGGGACCCTTCAGAGGATCTTGGTTGTGCTACAACTCCGGCGGGCTGCTAACCCTGCGCGAGTCGGCCGGTGAACGCCAAAGCGCCGGCCCTGGCTGGACCGGCGCTCGGCGTACTCAAACAAGAATCAGTGCTTCAGCACCTCGCCCGTGCCGACACCGGTCATGGAGCGGACCTCCATCTCGGTGGAGACAGCGGCGTTGTCCTCGTCCTTGCCCAGGATTGAGCCGAGCCAGCCGAGGAAGAAGCCGACGGGCACCGACACCAGCGCCGGGTTGGTCAGCGGGAACCAGGCGAAGTCGAGGTCGGGGAACATCGCCGAGGGTGCCCCGGAGACTGTCGGGGAGAAGATGATCAGCACCACGGCGGTGATCAGGCCGCCATAGATCGACCACAGGGCGCCCTTGGTGCGGAAGCCCTTCCAGTACAGCGAATAGAGGATCGACGGCAGGTTCGCGCTGGCGGCGATGGCGAAGGCCAGCGACACCAGGAACGCGACGTTGATGTCCTTGGCGGCGATGCCGCCGATGATCGCGAGGACGCCGAGGATGATCACCACGGTGCGGGCGACGCGGATTTCCTTGGCCGGGTCGGCCTGGCCCTTGTGGATGACGTTGTTGTAGATGTCGTGGGCGAAGGACGCCGATGCTGCGATGGCCAGACCGGCGACGACGGCCAGGATGGTGGCAAACGCGACACCGGAGATCACGCCCATCAGCACCGAACCGCCCAGTTCAAGCGCGAGCAGTGGGGCAGCGGCATTGGCCTTGCCGGGGGCGGCGAGGATCGTGTCCTTGCCGACCAGGACCGCGGCGCCATAGCCCATCACCATCGTGAACAGATAGAACAGGCCGATCAGGGTGATGGCCCACGACACGGAGCGACGGGCTTCCTTGGCCGTCGGGACCGTATAGAAGCGCATCAACACGTGCGGCAGGCCGGCGCAGCCGAGGACCACCGCGACGGCGAGAGAGATGAAGCCGAGTGGGTTGTTGCCGTACTGCAGCATCGGCTCGAGGATCTTGGACCCATCGGGGTGTTCGGCGACGGCTGCGCCGAGCATCTTGGAGAAGTTGCCCGAATACTTCAGCATCACCCACACGGTCATCGCACCCGCGCCGATCATCAGCAGGACGGCCTTGATCATCTGGACCCAGGTGGTGCCCTTCATGCCGCCGATGAGCACATAGATCATCATCAGGACGCCGACGATGCCGATGATGAGGATCTGCGCGGTGCCGCCGCTGATGCCGAGGAGCACGGCGACGAGGCTGCCGGCACCGACCATCTGGGCGAGCAGATAGAGGAAGCTGATCACCATGGTCGAGATCGAGGCGGCCATCCGGACCGGAGATTGCCGGGTCCGGAAGGACAGCACGTCCGCCATCGTGTACTTGCCCGTGTTGCGCATCGGCTCCGCCACCAGCAGCAGCGCCACCAGCCAGGCGACGAGGAAGCCGATCGAATACAGCAGGCCGTCATAGCCATAGAGGGCGACGGCGCCGACGATGCCGAGGAAGGAAGCAGCCGACAGATAGTCGCCTGCGATGGCAAAACCGTTCTGCGTGCCGCTGAACTCGGCGCCGCCGGTGTAGTACGCCTTGCCCTTCGCCCCACGGCCACCGCTGGAGACATAGATCACGATGCCGAGGGTGAGGATGATGAAGGCGATGAAGATCGAGATGTTGAGGATCGGGTTGGCTACTGCCTGCAGAGGGGTCATCACGCTTCTCCCTCCATCTTGGCCCGGATCTGGTTGGCCAGCGGGTCAAGGTTCTTGTTGGCGTGCCGGATATAGAGCGCGGTGAGCGCGAACGTGGTGACGAACTGCAGCAGCCCGAGGAAGATGCCGATGTTCACGTTGCCGATGAACGGCGTCGCCATGAAGTCCTTGGCGTACGCCGACAGCAGGACGAACGCGAAATACCAGACCAGGAAGGCCACGGTGAGTGGGAACGCGAACCCGCGGAAGTTCTTGCGCAGCCGGGCGAATTCCGGTGATTGGCTCACCTCCGCGAACTCGTCTCGGGTGGGCACTCTTCTTCCCGGGGTGTCGGGAGCTGCGGCACTGGAGGCCATAGCCATTCTCCTTTGTGGTGTCGCCGTTGATACCAGGGGATGGGCAGAAACATCCCACAACGGGGCCACTCCTGTCGCCAATTGGCTGACAATGGCTGCTCACCCGTTATCTGCGGGCCATTGAAATTTCCAATGGGACACGCTGGGCACAGGCTGGGAGATCCCGCTGCTACCTTCGCCAGGTGTTCATTGATCTCGCCCGTCCGGATCAGTACGCCGACATCGCGGCGTACGCATCGTGGCGCACCGACCGTGTGGTCCTGGAGCCCGCGCAACGCGTAGTCAACTAGGGTTGAGGTTGTGACAGAACCTCGCGAAAACCTGCTGGCCAGCCACAGCACGACTCCGGCGACCAAGCTGCCCGATGATCCCGCCGCCGCGGAGATCCTCGATCACGGCAAGGACCGATTCGTCGACATCGTCCGGAAGTACCCGGAGTCCAGCCTGTGCTGGGCGATGCTGGCCGAGGGTGCGCTGACCATGGGCACGCCGGATGCGGATGTCACCGCCTATGCCTATGCGCGCACCGGCTATCACCGCGGTCTCGACTCGCTCCGTCGGGCTGGTTGGAAGGGTCAGGGGCCGGTTCCGTGGGAGCACGGGCCTAACCGCGGTTTCCTGCGAGCCTTGTGGGCGCTGGCGGTCGCCGCGAACCGGATCGGCGAAACCGCCGAGTCGGAGCGTTGCGCTCAGTTCCTCAAGGATTCGTCGTTCAAGGCCTATGACGTGCTGACGGACCTGCGCCCGCTCGACCGAGTTGCGGACCAATCAGACGCCACAAGTTGACCTCGTTATCCTGAACTGTCACCGGGGTCGCGCCGCAGTGCCGTCGGCCCCCGTCCTGTGAGAAAGGCTGCGGCATGCCCGGCATCATCGTGGTGGGGTCCCAATGGGGGGACGAAGGCAAGGGCAAGGCGACCGACCAGATGGGTGATCGGGTCGACTTCTGCGTGCGCTATTCGGGTGGCAACAACGCTGGCCACACGCTCGTCGTCGATGGCGAGAAGTACGCGATGCATCTCCTGCCGTCCGGCATCCTGAGCCCGACGTCAACGCCGGTGATCGGCAACGGTGTGGTCATCGACCTCGGTGTGCTGTTCCACGAGATCGACGTGCTCACCTCGCGTGGTGTGGACTGCAGCCAGCTCAAGGTGTCCTCGAACGCCCACATCATCACGTCCTATCACCGCACGATGGACAAGGTCACCGAACGGTTCGCGGGCAAGCGCAAGATCGGCACGACCGGTCGCGGCATCGGCCCCACCTATTCGGACAAGATCAACCGGATGGGCATCCGCGTCCAGGACCTGTTCGATCCGGAGCACCTGCGGCAGAAGGTCGAAGCTGCGCTGGATCAGAAGAACCAGATCCTGGTCAAGATCTATAACCGCCGTCACATCGAGGCCGATGAGATCGTCGATGAGCTGTTGGCGTACGGCGAGCGGCTCCAGCCGATGGTGACCGACACGGTCCGGCTGCTCAACGACGGTCTGGACGAGGGCAAGATCGTTCTTTTCGAGGGCGCCCAGGCCCACCACCTCGACGTCGACCACGGCACCTATCCCTATGTGACCTCCTCCAACCCGACCGCGGGCGGCGCCTGCACCGGCACCGGCGTCGGTCCGACCCGGATCGACCGCGTGATCGGCATCGCGAAGGCGTACACGACGCGGGTTGGCGAGGGCCCGTTCCCGACTGAGCTCAACAACGAGGCCGGCGAGAAGCTGCGCACCGACGGCGGTGAGTTCGGTGTCACGACCGGTCGTCCGCGGCGCTGTGGCTGGTTCGATGCGCTCGTCGTCGAGGCAGCCGCCACGGCCAACGCGTTCACTGACGTCTTCCTGACCAAGCTGGACATCCTGTCCGGGTGGGACAAGATCCCGGTGTGTGTCGCTTATGACGTCAACGGAGTTCGCCACGACCGCCAGCCGATGTCCCAGCAGGAGTTCGCCGCCGCCACCCCGATCTATGAAGAGGTCGACGGCTGGAGTGAGGACATCTCCGGTTGCCGCGAGTTCAGCGAGCTGCCGGTGAAGGCGCAGGACTATGTGAAGCGCCTCGAGGAGCTCATCGGCACCCGCATCTCCGGCATCGGCGTCGGCCCCAGCCGCGAACAGACCGTGATGGTGCACGACCTCATCGACTGAAAGCTTGTCGGGGCGTCCCCGCATCGACACGACAGATTGACCACGCAACTCAAGGAGCGACATGAAGGTACTCGTCCTCGGCAGCGGAGCCCGCGAGCACGCACTCGCCGCGACGCTGGAACGTGACCCGGTGGTGGAGAAGGTGTACGCCGCTCCCGGCTCCGCCATGATGAGCCAGGTCGCCGAGCTGGTCGCCGTCGACCTCACCCACCCGACCGAGGTCGCGGCCCTGGCCCAGGAGCTCGGGGTCGGCCTGGTCGTTGTTGGCCCGGAGGCACCGCTGGTCGCGGGCGTCGCTGACGCCGTCCGCGAGGTCGGCATCCCCTGCTTTGGCCCGTCCAAGGGTGCGGCCCAGATCGAGGGCTCGAAGGCGTTCGCCAAGGAGATCATGTCCGCGGCCGGCGTGCCGACCGCCCAGTCGCGGATCTGCGAGAACATGTCCGAGGTCGAGGCCGCGCTCGATGAGTTCGGCGCCCCCTATGTCGTGAAGGAGGACGGCCTGGCCTCTGGCAAGGGTGTCATCGTCACCGACGACCGCGAGGCAGCGCTGGCCCACGCCCGCAAGTGCGACCGGGTGCTCGTCGAGGAGTTCATGGACGGACCCGAGGTGTCGCTCTTCGCCATCTGCGACGGCAAGACCGCGATCCCGATGCAGGCGGCGCAGGACTTCAAGCGCGCCCTCGACGGCGACAAGGGTCCGAACACCGGCGGCATGGGTGCGTACACCCCGCTGCCCTGGGCACCCGCCGGCCTGGAGCAGGAGACGACCGAAAAGGTCATCCAGCCCGTGCTGGACGAGATGGCCAAGCGCGGCACCCCGTTCGTGGGCCTGCTGTACGCCGGCCTGATGCTCACCCCCAAGGGTGTCAAGGTCGTCGAGTTCAACGCCCGCTTTGGTGACCCCGAGACCCAGCCGCTGCTGTTGCAGCTGGAGTCCCCGCTGGCCCAGGTCCTGCTGGCGGCTGCCAACGGTGAGCTGGAAAAGATCGGCCCGCTGCGCTTCACCCCGGGCTTCGCCGTGGGTGTCGTCATCGCCGCCGACGGTTATCCGGACAACCCCGAGCTCGGCACGCGCGTGTTCGAGGGCCAGTTCCGTTCGGGCAACATCAAGCTCTATCACGGTGGCACCGGCCGCGATGACCTCGGCAACCTCGTCGTCACCGGCGGCCGCATCTTCACCGTGACCGGTCGCGGCCACACGCTCGGTTTCGCACGCAAGATGGTGTACGCCGCCATCCAGGCCTTCCACCTGCCCAAGACCTTCCACCGCGTGGACATCGCGGAGAAGGCCGCCAAGGGCGAGCTCTCCTATCAGGTGCCCGAGGGGGGCCTTTTCCAGTGACCGGCATCCCCAACGTCCTGGCCACCCGCTATGCGTCGCCGGCGATGCGGGCGATCTGGTCGCCAGAGGAGAAGATCCGCGCCGAGCGTCGCCTGTGGCTCGCGGTGCTCGCGGCCCAGCGAGACCTCGGGGTCGACTTCGGCGGCGATGACCCCGATGCGGTGATCGCGGCGTACGAGAAGGTTCTCGACCAGGTCGATCTGGACTCGATCGCTGACCGCGAGCGGGTGACCAAGCACGACGTGAAGGCCCGGATCGAGGAGTTCAACGCCCTCGCCGGTCATGAGCACGTGCACAAGGGCATGACCAGTCGGGACCTGACGGAGAACATCGAGCAATATCAGGTGCTGGCGTCCCTGCGGCTGGTGCGGGATCGGATCGTCGCGACGCTGGTCGCGTTGTCCGGGCTGGCTGGCCGCTATGGCGCGCTCGCGATGGCGGGGCGCTCGCACAACGTGGCCGCCCAGATCACCACCCTGGGCAAGCGCTTCGCGACGGCGACGGATGAGCTGTTGGTGGCGTACGAACGCATCAACGAACTCATCGACCGCTATCCGCTGCGCGGCATCAAGGGCCCGGTTGGGACGAGCCAGGACATGCTCGACCTGCTCGGCGGTGACGCTGACAAGCTCGCTGAGCTCGAACAGCGGATCGCCGACCAGCTCGGCTTCCAGCGGGTGCTGACATCGACCGGCCAGGTCTATCCGCGGTCGCTGGACTGGGACGTCGTGACGTCGCTGGCCCAGGTCGCCGCGGCCCCGAGCAATGTCGCCACCTCGATCCGGCTGATGGCCGGCCACGAGCTGGTGACCGAGGGGTTCAAGCCCGGCCAGGTCGGCTCGTCGGCGATGCCGCACAAGATGAACACCCGCTCCTGCGAGCGGGTCAACGGCCTGCAGGTGGTGCTGCGCGGCTACGGCTCGATGGCCGCCGA
>JAUNUL010000516.1:0-541 GCA_030538175.1 Propionibacteriaceae bacterium
ACGCTGGTGGGCGCACCAGCGGCCGATGGTGGTGGCGCGGTTGCGGCCGGAGGTGGTTTGCAGCGGGCGGGTCATCGTCTCGGGGTTTTCGACGTCGAGGCGGCCGCCGGGCGGGATGGTGGCGCGGATCTCCTTCCACTGCTCGATCCAGGCGCGCATCTCTGCGTCCCAGGTCCAGCCCGGCAGGGAGCGCAGCGCTGCCGCCCGGTCCGGGAGGAGCATCCCGCGGCGGTATGCCTTGCGCTGGTACTCGCACCAGGTGGTCAGGCGCTTGTTCTTGGCCGGGGGGTGGGCGGTTCCGTGCTCCAACGCGAAGGCTTCGAGCTCGGCGAAGCGCTCGTCCCAGGTGGTGGTGGTGTTCTCGACCAGGCGGGCGATCAGGGAGTGCAGGTCGCGGGTGGACGGCAGGTCGAAGGTGACCCGGGGCACGGCGCGGGAGCCGTCTTCTCGGCCTCGACGGGACTGGGGCCGGGTGTAGCTGTCGAGCTCGGCGGACAGGCGGGCGTCGAGGGTGCGCAGGCCTCGCAGGATCCGCCAGACC
>JAUNUL010000516.1:551-1737 GCA_030538175.1 Propionibacteriaceae bacterium
GAATGAGCTGTTCGACAAGGTGGTGTCTTCGTCGAGGTCGGCGGAGTAGCAGACCGGGATGAGGACCCTGCCGGTGCTCTTGCCGGGGGCCAGGCGCAACGCGCGGCCGACAGACTGGATGATCCCGACGTCGCTGGACTTGGGGTCGGCGAAGAGAATCCCGTCGACGGCTGGGACGTCGACGCCTTCGGCCAGGCAGCGGGCGCTGGCCACGACGACGAGGGTGGCGGGGGCGGGGTCCTCGAGCAGCGCCAGTGCTCGGGAGCGGTGGATGGCTGGGTCGGCGCCGGCGACGGCGACGGCGCGGATCCGGCGGCCATCGGGCAGGCGGACGCCGTTGACGGCGTCGGCGAAGGCGCGTGCTTTGGCGACGCGGCCGTGGAAGGTCAGGACGCGGGACAGGCCGGTGCCGGCGGCTGCCAGCAGGGCGGCGACGGGGTCGGGGGCGGACTCCCCTGGGGTCTCGTAGATGAGGACCTCGTAGTCGCTGAGCAGTTGGCGTTCGATCGCCTCGGCGAAGTCGAGTCGGTAGACGACGGGACCGAACTTGCTCTCGTCGTTCATGGACAGCGGGGCTGACCAGTCGTCCCAGCCGGGTTGGGCTGGGGCGGGGGTCGTGGTGACCTGGGTGGCGGTCATGAAGACGCGGGCGGTGGTGGGCAGCTCGTCACCGAGGACGACGCGGAAGTCAGGGCGGGGGTGGCCGGCGAGGTTGTGTGCCTCGTCGGCGATCGTCAGGTCGAAGTGGGTGCCGGCGGATCGAGCGGCCGCGGCAGCGACCGGGGCGGAGTGGTAGGTGGAGAAGACGACCAGGGGCCGGTCGGGGTGGCGGCCGGTCAGGACATGGGCAGCTGTGTGAGGGGAGGTGGTGACCTGGGCGCGGTGCCGGGCCCAGAACGGGCCCGGGATGTCCTCACCGTCGCTGCCTGCGCGTTCCTGGGCGCCGTCGGCGGTGGACGGGTCGGAGCAGATGATCAGCGCCTCGAACATCCAGCCGGCGGCGGAGCGCCACTCGGACAGGGTCTGGGCGATCAGCGCCAGGGAGGGGACGACCACCAGCGTGCGCGAGGCCTGGCGCTGTTCGGCCAGCCACCGGCCGACGAGGGTCTTGCCGGTGCCGCACGCCATCAGCACGCTGACCCGGTCGGTGGTGTGCAGGTGTGCCTGGATGGCGGCGATCGCCTCC
>JAUNUL010000517.1 GCA_030538175.1 Propionibacteriaceae bacterium
ATCGAACCCACTGGGCTTTGCGGGCAACTGGAATGTCATCGGCCCCGTCGGTCCGCTGGTGGCCGCCCGGGCTTCGGCTGCACGCTGGGGCGATACCGGCCCACATCCCGTGGCCAAGAGACCGAGGAACAACAGCCCCACGACAGCCATGAGCGTCGTGCGGATGCGTGGTCGGTCGGGCTGGCCAGGCATCAACGGTTGTCCTTTTGCTTGCGGAACAGGGCGACCGACGACACTGGGGTCGGCGGATCTGTCGGCCATCTTAGGGTGTCTCCCCGACATCCCTGCTGAGCTCGTCCGGGCTCGCGGACTCCGGCAGCAGGTCAGGCCGGCGTACGCGGGTCAGCGCGAGCGCTTGGGCACGCCGCCAATCCGCGATGCGGGCATGATGGCCGGAGAACAGCACCTCCGGCACATCCAGACCTCGCCAGGTCGGCGGTTTCGTATAGACGGGATATTCCAACAGGCCGTCCTGACCCTCGGAATGGGACTCCTCGTGCAGCGACTCGGGATTGCCGATCACCCCGGGCAACAACCGCACGACCGCTTCCACCATGACCAGGGCTGCTACCTCTCCCCCGTTCAGCACGTAGTCCCCGAGGCTTACCTCACGGACCCGCATCCGTTCCCGGGCATGGGTCATGACACGGGCATCGATGCCCTCATAGCGTCCGCAGGCGAACATCAGGTGCGATTCGCCGGCCAGTGCATAGGCGGTTGCCTGGTCGAACCGGTCGCCTGACGGGGTGGGCACCACGAGCACCGTCTCAGGACCCGCGAGGGCGTCGAGCGCTTCCCCCCATGGGTCCGGCTTCATCACCATGCCGGCTCCCCCGCCATAAGGGGTGTCGTCGACAGTCCGGTGCCGATCGTGTGTCCATTGGCGCAAATCGTGTACGCCAACACTCACCCGGCCCGCCTCAATGGCTTTGCCGACCAGCGAGAGGTGCAGGGGCGCGAAATAGTCAGGAAAGATGCTGACCAGATCCAGCCTCAAGGGAGCTATGGTCACAGGTCGCCCCCGGCACTCTCGTGCTCCGGCTCCTGGCCCGCATCAGTGCCGGCATCATCGTCGGTTGCGGCGGCGTACGGAGAATCGTCATTGCCTGCGGCAGCGTCGGCAGAGTCGTCGTCGACATCGGCGAGCAGTCCCTGCACATCGGCCAGGGTGAGCGTCCGGGCCTCGAGGTCGACGGTCGGCACGAGTGCCTCGACAAAGGGCACCAGCCTTTCCTCACCCGCGACCGTCTTGATGACCAGCAGATCCTGTGGGCCGTGCTGGATGCGGCGGACTTCTCCGCCGACCTGACCATCAGCGGTCAGGACCGTCAAGCCGACCAAATCCCGGTCCCAGAACTCGTCGTCGGCGATCGGCTGCTCGTCGGCTGGCACGTCAGCAAGCAGGATGGTGCCACGCAGCGTTTCAGCTGCCGTGCGATCGGGGACGTTCTCGAACCGCACCAGCAGTCGTCCCGAATGCCACCGCGCACCCGCAACCGTGAACTGCCGCGCTCCGTCCTCACTGCGCAACACAGCCCCAGGGGTGAACCGACGATCGGGTTCATCGGTGCGTGGCTCGACGGTGAGTTCCCCACGGATGCCATGGGCTCGACCAATCCGTCCGACAACGACGTCAACGGTGGGGCGGGAACCGGTCATGGGGCCTCCTCGGCGGGTATCTGTTGGCTCGACAGCGATCTGTGGGTGGTGCTTGATGCTCACTGGACAAAGGTCTG
>JAUNUL010000043.1:0-7402 GCA_030538175.1 Propionibacteriaceae bacterium
TTGCGTCGATAGACGATGAAGGCCCAGCCGATCAGGCCCCACACGAGGACGCCGATCACCAGGCTGGCGATCCAGGATCCCACCCAGAGGTTGCCGATATAGGGCGCCTGCTCACTCGACGCCTCCGGCAGACCGAACAGTCGGGCCTGTCCTGGGCCTTGCCCGAGATCGCCACATGCCGACAGCGATGCGACAGCCAGACCGAGCAAAGCCACTCCGGTCAGCCGCCGGGCACCGCGCCGACGAATCTTCCTCAGACTCACGTCACGCCCTTCCGAGGGTTCGATTCGTTTGCGCCACCGCCCTCGGGCGGCAGAGACGCGCTCACAGTACCGCAAATGTAACCTGCGGTCCCGTCGATGCGGAACTCCTCGGCGGATCCTCGGCGCAATCGTTGAAGCCCCGTAACCGCGCCGTTATCCGGCGCTCTGACGTCCGACCACCCACCGGGTGAACAGGGTGGCCCCTTCCTGCAAAATGACCTCGGGGACCAGATTCAGCGGCTGTGCCTGGCCGGTGGTCAGGCGCGGTCCGTTGTCGCCGAGGCGTGGCACGATCGTGAGACACAGCTGATCAACGCACCCGGCACCCAGCCATTGGGTGATCAGCGAAGGGCCGCCCTCGTGCAGGATCCGGGATCGGCCATCCGCGACAAGCCGATCGCGCACCCCCGCAGCGGGCACATCCGACTGCCCCAGCACCCACACTCGATCGTGTCCCATCCGCCCACGCGCTCGATCCAGGCGCTCCCCCGCGCCCTCAGTCGTGGCGAGGATGACATCCACACAGTCGACGAGTCTGTCGGGGATCGCTGCCCGTCTACTGATGACGACCAACGGGGTTCCCGGTGGCGGTGGTCCATAGTCCTCGGCCCGTGCGGTCCCGGCGCCCACCACGATGGCATCACAGGTGGCCCGCAGGTGCCCGAAGACAGCTTTGTCCGCCGGGTTGCCGAGGCTCCCGCTCAGGCCGTCCGCTCCCGTGATCGAACCGTCAAGGGTCGTGATGAAGTTGCCGCGCACGATCGGCTCCGCCGGCCAGGCGTACGCCGAGTCGAGCGTCCCGGTCTCTCCCGTGACTGACGGCCGGCCCGGGTGGATGAGTGTGTCCGGCAGGCCGTCCGGCCCGGACAGTACGCGGAACCGCAGCGGCAACGTCACCCAAGATCCTGTTCCTGTTGATCCCACTCCCACACGGCCACGTGATAGAGCACACCAAACGGGTCGCTCACCTCCGCCCGGGCACGATCGGGTGGCCCGACCAGGCCCGCCGCGAGTGCCTGCCAGGCAGCCCGTCCAGCGATCAGGAGCTGTTCGGCCAGCCCCGCATCCAGACCGCTGAGTCCCCCAGGGTCCCCCGCAGCCAGTGCATCAGCGATCACCTGGTCCATGGCGAAGGCACGTTCATCGAGGTGGCCGGGAGCCTTCTCACTCCGGCGTGCCGAACCGTCACCCATGACCAGGACGACCGTGCGTGCATCCTGCGCACGAGCCCTCAGCCGCGCACCCGCCTCGGCCACCTCTCCCTCGTCGGCATCGAACGGCACTGTGATCACTTCCAGCCGCGCGCCCTGCTCTGCAGACGCTCCTGCTTTCCCAGTCGCCTCCGGTTCCCCGGGAAGTCCGCTCACGGCATCGTCGGCGGCCTCGGCTGCCAGCAGCTCCTGCGCCACCCGCATGCCGAGGGGCGAACGGCTGTCGATCGTCGACACGTCCCGCGGCACGCCAGTGATGACCACGATGGAGTCCGGTGCAGCGGCGAGGGCCTCCGCCACCGCCGAGCGACACCGCGCCCGCAGCTCAGCGCCCGGGTCGGCCAGTGAGGCGTACTCCGGCAACAGCAACAGCGGGTGCGGCAGGAACGCGGCCGCGACGATCATGCGAGCCCCCGCACCGCGCGCGCCAACGGCCGCTGGCCGGCGATCACCGAGACCATGTCCAGGATTTGGCGGGTCTCGGCTACTTCGTGCACCCGATAGACATGGGCTCCCTGCCAGGCCGAAACAGCCGTCGTGGCCAACGTGCCGATCACCCGCTCGTTGACCGGCCGATCAAGTGCCTCGCCCACGAAATCCTTGTTCGACAGCGACACGAGCACCGGCCACCCTGTCGCGACCATCTCGTCGAGGCGCCGAGTGATCTCGAGGGAATGGAAGGAGTTCTTCCCGAAGTCATGGGCCGGGTCGATGAACAGCCGTTCCCGATCGACTCCCACAGCGACCGCACGTTCCGCGTACGCCACGGTCGCCTCGATCGCGGCGGTGACGACATCGTCGTATTCGATCCGATGCGGCCGCGTCCGCGGGGTCACGGCGTTCGTGTGCGTGCACACCAACCCCACATCGAACTCTGCGGCCACCTCGGCCAGGCCAGGATCGGCGCCACCCCACGCGTCGTTGAGGACGTCAGCCCCTTCCTGACAGACCGCGCGACCGATTTCAGCCCGCCAGGTATCGACCGAGATGATCAGATCCGGGTACGCCGCACGGACTCGCGCCACGAACGAGACGACCCGTCGGGCTTCCTCGACCGGGTCGATCTCGGCGCCGGGGGCGGCTTTGATGCCACCGATATCCACCAGGTCAGCACCCTGATCGACAACCTCGGCGACGCGATCGAAGGCCGCGTCGACAGCCCAGGTGCTCCCTTTGTCATAGAAGGAATCGGGCGTGCGGTTGATGATGGCCATCACCAGGCGGGCGTGCTCATCGAACTCCCGCTCCCCCAGCCTGAACCGCATGACGCTCAGCCGCTGTTGCGCAACCGGTGGACGACCCGGAAGCCATTGTCCGCGATGTCGGCCTCGAGCTCATCGGTGTTGAGCGTATTCACGCCCACGACCACCGTGACCTGCTCCTGTGCCTCGCCGCGGAAGACAGCCAGATGAATGATGTTGGCGCCATGGCGGGCCATGATCCCCGAGATGTTGGACAGAACACCGACGGCATCGGTCGCCTCGATCCACAGCCGCGTGCCGCGGTCGCGGAACCCGAGGAGATCCATGAAGGAGTCCAGAATGGCGCTCTCGGTGATGACCCCGACCAGACGACCATTGTCGACCACCGGCAGCATCTCGATCTTGTTGTCGCGCATCGCTAGCGCGGCCTCTTCGAGGAGCGCGTCGGGAGCAATCACGCGCGGATCCTGCGTCATGACCTTCGACACCTTCAGCTTGTGCAGAAGATAGTTGATCTCGCCACTGCTGAACGTCGTTGCCCGCGACGGCCCGGCGGCGTCAATGTCGCCCTGGCTGAGCACCCCGACCACGGCCCCATCCTTGAGCACCGGGAGGTGTCGGATGTGATGGCGTTCCATCAACTCCATGGCCTCCGGGAGCGTTGCATCCGGATCCACGGTGAAAGGATTGGCGGTCATCCGCAGTTTGACGAACATCTGTTGCCTCAGCCTCCCAGATAGGCGCGTTTGACGTCTTCGGTGTCGGCCAGCTCGGCGGCCTTGCCCGACAGGACGATCGAGCCGGTTTCCATCACATACGCTCGGTCGGCGATCTGCAGGGCCATGTTGGCATTCTGCTCGACCAGCAGCACGGTGGTGCCGTCGGCGTTGATGCTGCGGATGATGTCGAAGATCTCCTGGACCAGCAGCGGCGCCAAACCCATCGACGGCTCGTCCAGCAACAGCACGCTCGGTCGGGCCATCATCGCCCGCCCCATGGCGAGCATCTGCTGCTCTCCACCCGACAGCGTGCCCGCGCTCTGTTTGCGGCGTTCGGCCAGCACCGGAAAACGGGCGAACACACCCTCGAGGTCCCGGGCGATCCCATCCCGGTCCCGGCGCAGATAGGCCCCGAGATCAAGGTTCTCGGACACCGTCATGCGAGGGAAGACGCGCCGGCCCTCCGGCACGTGGGACATGCCCCGCTTGACCCGCTCCTGGGCGGATGTCCTGGTGATGTCCTTGCCCTTGAACCGCACCTTGCCCGACGACGGCTTCTGCAGCCCCGACGCGGTACGCAGGGTGGTGGTCTTGCCGGCGCCGTTGGCGCCGATGAGCGTCACGATCTCGCCCTCGTTGACCTCCAGTGACACACCTTTGAGGGCGTGAATGCCGCCGAAGTGGACGTTGAGGTCCTGGATCTCAAGCATGGTCGGCCTCCTCGCCGAGATAGGCCTCAATGACCTTCGGGTTCTCCCGGACCTCGGCGGCAGTGCCCGATGCGATGAGCTGACCGTGGTCGAGGACATAGATCCGCTCACAGATCCGCATGACCAGGCTCATGTCGTGCTCGATGAGCAGGATGGTGAGCCCGAAGTCGCTGCGCAACCGAGCGATGAGGCCCGTCAGATTGGCCGTCTCGTTCGGGTTCATGCCGGCTGCGGGCTCATCGAGCAGCAACAGCGTCGGATCGGTCGCCAGCGCCCGCGCGATCTCCAGGTGCCGCTGGTCGCCATAGGGCAGGTTGCGGGCCAACTCGTGTGCCTTGGCGCCGAGTCCCATGATGCTCAAGAGCTCATGACTGCGCTCCCGGATCTCCGCCTCCCGCGCACCAAAGGGCGGGACGCGGAGGAACGAGGCCAGCAGGGAATATCGTCGATTCTGCTGGAACGCGATGACGACGTTGTCCAGCACCGTGAGGTCCTTGAACAACCGGATGTTCTGGAATGTGCGGCCGATTCCCGCGCGACAGATCGCATAGGGACGCTTGCCGCCGATCGACACGATCTTGTCTTCGCGGGTGAACGAGATGGTGCCCTCCGACGGCGGATAGACGCCGGTGAGGAGGTTGAAGACCGTCGTCTTGCCAGCGCCATTGGGTCCGATCAGCCCGATGAGCTCGCCGGAGTTCAGGCGCAGGTCGACACCGGAGACAGCAGCCAGGCCGCCGAAATGCCGGGTGAGGCCGGTGACCTCGAGGATGGTGTTGGTCATCGGGGCTCCCCCTCCTCAGCGACCGGCACGGCGTCGGTTTCCTCGGTCACGACCGGCGCGGTCCCGCCCGCAGCGGGTTGGGTCAGGCCACCCTTGCGGCCCACCCCCCACTTCGTGAACAGATTCATGGAGAGCTCACGGGAGCCCATGATGCCCTGCGGCCGGAAGATCATGATGACGACCAGCAACAGGGCGTACAGAATCATCCGGACCTCGGTGAAGCCCTGCAGCGCTGTCGAAATGACAGCGAGCAGGATGGCCGCGATAACCGAACCCGAAAGGCTGCCGAGGCCGCCGAGCACGACGATCACGAGGATGTCGATCGACTTGAGGAAGCCGAACAGGTCGGGCTTGATGAAATAGAAATACGACGCATACATGCCGCCGCCGATGCCGCCGAAGAAGGCACCGATGGCGAACGAGAGGACCTTGGCCTTGGTGGTGTCGACGCCGATCGACTCCGCGGCGATCTCATCCTCGCGGACGGCGATCGCGTCCCGCCCGTGACGGGAACGCAGGAAGTTGCGCAGCAGCCAGACGCTGCCGACGGTGATGACGAAGAACCAGGTCCAGTCCATGTATTGGGTGACTGTGAGCCCCGCGGCACCATTGGTGACGTCGTCGAGGTTCACGAAGACAACCCGGATGATCTCTGCCATGCCGAGCGTGGCGATCGCCAGGTAGTCACCGCGCAGGCGCAGGGTCGGGATGCCGATCAGGACGCCGATCAGCGCAGCGAGCAGGCCGCCGAGCAGCAGCGACACCAGGAAGCCCACCGGGCTGTCCCAGATCTGGTTCATCACGCCGACCGTGTAGGCGCCGATCGCCATGAAGCCGGCGTGGCCGAGGGAGAACTGACCGGTGAAGCCGGTGATCAGGTTGAGGCTGGTGGCCAGGACGATGTTGATGCAGATGGTCGCGATCGTCGCCATCAGGTAGTCGTCGATGATCCCCACGTTGATGAGGCCGACGACGATCAGATAGACCGCAATGAGCGGGATGCCCTGGAACAGGAGCTTGCGCACCAAAGGTTTCTTCACGGTGTCACACCTTCTCCCGGACGTTCTTGCCGAGCAGACCGGCCGGCTTGAAGATCAGCACGAGGATCAGGATGGCGAACACCACGGCATCCTGCAGCAGCGAGTTGATATAGCCACTCACCAACGTCTCGGACGTGCCGATGAAGAAGCCACCGATGAGGGCACCCGGGATCAGACCGATGCCACCGAACACGGCGGCCACGAACGCCTTGAGACCCGGCATGATGCCCATCAACGGGTTGATGGTGTTGTAGTAAATGCCCACGAGGACGCCGGCGGCGCCGGCAAGGGCCGACCCGAGCGCGAACGTGAACGAGATTGTGTTGTCGACGCTGATGCCCATCAGGCGGGCCGCGTCGGCGTCCTGGGAGACCGCACGCATCGCCTTGCCGACGCGGGTCTTCTGCACGATGAACTGCAACGCGATCATGAGCACCACCGAGACGCCGATGATGATGAGCGACTTGGACGTGATGATCACGCCGCCGATGTTGAACTGTGCGTTGAAATACGCCGGGAGCGGCGGATAGGAACGAACGCCGGCGCCCACGAAATACATCATGGTGTATTCAAGAAGTAGCGAGACACCGATCGCCGTGATCAGCACCGCTATTCGGGTCGAGTTTCGCAATGGTTTATAGGCGACTCGTTCGATCACCACACCGAGCACCATGCAGGCGAGCATCGCGAGCACGAGCGCCTCGATGAAGCCCAAACCCAGGATCGACATCGAGGCGAACCCCACATAGGCGCCGACCATATAGACGTCGCCGTGGGCAAAGTTGATGAGTTGGATAATGCCGTAGACCATCGTGTAGCCCAGCGCAATAAGCGCATAGATGCTGCCGAGGCTCAGGCCATTGATCAGCTGTTGCGCCAGTTGTTCCACGGTCACTTCCTTCAACACATGCAGTGGGGGGCGAATCTACCGCCCCCCACTGACAATGGTCACCCCTGATCGATCAGGCGAACTTCTCCGTCACGGCAATCTTCCCGTCCTTGTAGCCAATGATGGTGGCTTCCTTGATCGGGTTGTGCGTGGCGGCATCGACATCGAACGTGCCGGTCACACCGGAGAAGCCCTTGGTGGACTCCATGGCGGCCTTGATGGCGGGGCCGGTCGGCGACTCGGCGCGCTTGATGGCGTCCGCGACGAACTGCATCGTGTCGTAGCCGAGGGCGTCGAACGACTCCGGAACCTTGTTGTACTTCTTCTGATAGGCCTCGACGAAGGTCGCGACCTTCTCGCCCTTGTCCTCGGTCGAATAGTGGTTCGTGTAATAGACATCGGTCAGCGCCGGGCCGGCGAGCTCAGCGAGCTTCGGCGACTCATAACCGTCACCACCGGCGATCGGGGCGGTGATGCCCAGGTCGCGGGCCTGCTTGATGATCAGGCCGAGCTCCTCGTAGTAGCCCGGGACATACATCACGTCGAACTGCTGGCCCTTGAGCTTGGTCAGCACGGCGTTGAAG
>JAUNUL010000043.1:7412-13415 GCA_030538175.1 Propionibacteriaceae bacterium
GTCGGTCTGCTTCGCGGCGTACGCCTCCGTGGCGACGATGGTGCCACCGTCAGCCTTGAACTGCTGGTCGAAGGCATCGGCCAGGCCCTTGGCATAGTCGGACGAGGTGTCCTTGAACACGACCGCGGTCTTGGCGTTCAGCTTCTCGTTGGCATACTTCGCCATGACGGTGCCCTGATAGCTGTCGACGAAGCAGGTGCGGAACACATAGTCGTTCAGCTTGCCGTTCGAAACCGTCAGGTCATCGGCGGTCGCCGAGCCGGAGACGATCGGCACCTGGTTCTTCTCGGCCAGCTGGATCTGGGCCTTCATGCCACCGGAGGTCGCCGGGCCGATCACGGTGACGACCTTGTCCTGGGTCATGAGCTTCGCGGCCAGGGTGGTCGCCTCGGCGGTGTCGGACTTGGTGTCGTATTTCACCAGCTCGATCTTCTTGCCGTACACACCACCGGCAGCGTTGATCTCCTCGGCAGCGAGCTCGATGCCGCGGACGCTCGCCTGGCCATAGGTGGCGACGTTGCCGGTGAGCTCATAGTTGAGGCCGACCTTGATGGTGTCACCGGATGCTGCCGGGGAGGCAGAGCCGCCGGTGTTGGTGCTGCAGCCGGCGAGCAGGGCGAGGCCTGCTGTGGCCGCCACAATCGCACTGAGAGTTCGCTTCATGTTTGCCTTCTCTGGTGGAGCGAATAATGACGCCACGAGTGTTGACGGGAGCGATCCGGACCCGCACGCGGACGTGGTCGGCCGTCACCGGCGTGGCGGCGCCACGATACCCAGTTAACGCAGTGTTCATGTAGTGACCCACCAGAGTGATATGGGGTTGTGACCTCGAGGCTGGCCGGCCAACGACCCGGGCCCAAGGTTGACGGCCGCTTCGCGGGGAACGCTGTGGCCTAGCGAGGCCCCATCCGGATCGCACCGTCGAGACGGATGATCTCGCCGTTCAGCATGGGGTTGGCCATGATCTGCGTGGTGAGCAGGGCGTACTCCCCCGGCTCACCCAGCCGGTTGGGATGCGGCACCTGAGCGCCCAGGGCAGTCATGGCCTCTGCCGGGAGCCCGGCCAACATCGGGGTGCGGAACAGACCGGGCGCGATCGTCACGACCCGGATGCGGTGTCGTGCGAGTTCGCGGGCCAACGGGAGGGTCATGGCGGCGACTCCGCCCTTCGCCGCCGCGTACGCCGACTGGCCGATCTGACCGTCGAACGCGGCGATGGAGGCCGTATTGATGATGACCGCCCGATCCTCGGCGTCGGTCGCCGTGTGCTCGGCGATCGCCTTGGCGGCGAGCCGGACGACATTGAACGTGCCGATCAGGTTGATCTGGACGACCCGGCTGAAGAGGTCGAGCGGGAACGGTTCACCGTCGCGACTGAGCAGGCTCGCGGGAGTGGCGATGCCGGCGCAGTTGACGACGATCGCGAAGTCACCCCACGCCACGGCGCGATCGATGGCTCGCTGGACGTCGTCCGGGTCGGTGACGTCGCCGGGGACGAACTGAACCTGACCCTCGGGTTCGCTGTCTGCAGCCTGGTCGGTCGCGGCGGTCGCGAGGTCAAGGATGACAACTCGCGCACCGCCGGCGACCAGCGCACGGACGGTGGCCTGACCCAGGCCGGACGCGCCCCCGGTGACGAGGGCGGTCCTGCCGGTGATGTCCACCGGAGTGGATCAGTGGAAGGAGTCGCCGCAGGCGCAGGAGCCGCCCGCGTTGGGGTTGTCG
This sequence comes from Propionibacteriaceae bacterium, assembly GCA_030538175.1. Lineage (GTDB taxonomy): Bacteria > Actinomycetota > Actinomycetes > Propionibacteriales > Propionibacteriaceae > Enemella. The sequence continues at coordinate 9,138 of JAUNUL010000043.1, forward strand.
ATGGTGAACCCCTGCTTCTCAATGGTGTCGACGAAGTCGATCACGGCACCGCCGAGATAGGGCGCGCTCATCCGGTCGGTGACGACGTTGACGCCGTGGTAGTCGCGCACCACGTCACCGTCGAGCTGACGGTCGTCGAAATAGAGCTCATAGCGCAGGCCGGAGCAACCGCCCGGCTGCACGGCGATCCGCAGCGACATATCGTCGCGGCCCTCGCGCTCGAGGAGGTCGCGCACCTTGGTCGCGGCCTCGTCGGTGAGGATGATGCCGTCGGTGGTGGCGGTGGTCGCCTCGGTCATATCTGCCTCCAGTGGAAAATCTCTGCTTGAGCGTGCGGGAATCCTAACCCGCGTCCGAGACAACGCCGATGCCTCGAGGATTGTTCCCCCCCCAGCCCGGCGTCTTCTCTTCTCCATATTAATCACGCTGTGCCTGGAAATATCACCAGGACCAGGTCCGGGCGATCCGCGCGGCAACCTCCCGCAGCGCCTCCGGTGTGACGTCCCGGCCCTTCGAACCGTCCGGCAGGTCGACCGCGGGGTGCACCGGGTAGGCCGATTCCACGCCCATGGTGCGCATTTCCCGTGAGCCGATGACCACCGTCCCGGCGAGGGCGATGCACGGTCGCATGGCCAGCTGAGCCTGCTCTGCGACGAACTGCATCACTCCCCCACCGCGTGAGCCGAAGTCGAACGACGACGAGCCCGTCACCACCAGCTCCGCCACGTTGATCGTCTCGGCGAGACCGGTCAGCTCCGCACAGGCCGCCGGGCCCGTCGTGATCGTGCCCCCCAGCGCCGCGATGGCGTACGCTGCACCGCCCGCTGCCCCGGCGCCGGCCAGCGCCGAGGCCTCCGGGTTGGCCAGGGCAGCCAACCTCTCGAGGTTGGCATCGGCCGCGAGCATGTCAGCGGGATCGGCGTTGACCTCGCGCCCTCGCAGAGACGTGATGCCTCGCAGCCCCAACAGGTGTTGTCCGAGGTCCAGGGAGCTGACGACCGCCACGAGCTGGGTGTCGCCGAGCAGGGCACGCACCGGATCGAGGTCGAGTTCGGTGATGCCGGCGAGCCCAGCGTACCCCTGCGTCAACGGCCGGTCGGCCCGCGCGCCGAGCGCACCAAAGATCCCGGCCCCGGCGTCGTGGCAATGCACCCCGCCCAGGTCGAGGAAGATCCGCTGGCTCGGCCGAGAACGCAGCACGTCAGCCAGTGCCTCTCCGACAGCCACCGACGAGGCCGCTGGATCCAGACCTCGTGGTTGATCCGAGGCGGTCGTCGGTTCGGTTGCGATCACAGCGGCCTCGGGCGTCCAGGCCACCTCGAGGAAGCCTCCCCCTGGTTGGCCGACCAACTCCAGGTCGGCGTCAAGGTGGTCGGCGACAGCCCGGGCAAACCCGCCACCGGCCTCGCCCAAGGGGACGACGGCGAGCTGGGCGCCGGGCTCGGCCTCGAGCCAGCCGGTGGCGATCGCCTGACCGGCGGTGGTGGAGGACAGAGCGCCGATCTGATCGGTCGCAACGAGGACTCTCATTCGTCGATTATCCCCGGCGCACTACTTTTGGACCATGGCAGCAGCAACCCGACTCCCCCGACGCTGGTTCATCCCCTCAGCTGTCGTGGCATTGGCGGGCTTGTTCTCGCTCGGTGCGTCGACCACCTGGCTCGTGTCGATGCTGGAAGCGGCGGATACGCGTGCGTTCGCCTGGCCGTTCGTTGGCGCATGTCTCGCCAGCCTGATCCTCACGGTGGCGGTCCCGATTCTGCGGACGCGGACCGTGCCGCGCTGGGCCCGGATCGGCGTGCCGATCTTCGTCGGCGTGTTCGCCATCGTCGCTGCCGTCGCGGTGTGGCTGTTGACGCTGCTGCTGGCTTGCGACGCCGACGGCCTGTGCCGACCGGTCGACACCTGGGCAGCCCTGCCCAGCTTCCTCACCTGCGGCATCCTCGCCGCGTCAGGCCCGGGGCTGGCAGCGTTGACGTGCCAGCCCCACGGAGTCTGGCGCGGCAGGTTCACTGCCGCCGCCGTCGTCCTGGGCATCGTCGGTTTCGCGCTCGCGCTCGGGGCGTGGATCGAGCTCGGGATCTATGCGCTTTCCTAGCAACCCACAAACCGTGGAGTCTGCTCCTCGGCTCAGGCTTCCGGGGCGCGACCTGGGATGAAACCCTCGTCGACCTCGGAATCGTTCATCAACGCCTCGACGTCCTCGATGGTCGCGTCGACGTCCGGGACGATCAGGTCGGACTCCTCGAGCGAGTCCAACGGCAGCCGCTCGCCGAGCTTCTCGATTTCATCGATCAGCGTCTGCAGCGCCGCGGTCAGCCTGGTCTGGTCCCGCGCTTCCATGGCGGCTTCGACCGCATCGTCACAGGCATTGAGGTCGTCCAGGTGGGACTCGTCGAACCGGAACTGGCCCCGGTTGAGCACGCGGATGATCATCGGAGATCGTCCTGCCCTGGCTGGCCCTGGGTCGGATAGGCCTGGAACGGTGCCTGCTGCGGCGGTGCCTGCTGGGCCGAGCCCTGCTGGTGCGGTGGCTGGGCCTGCTGGCCGGAGCCACCCTCGATTGCCTGTTGGGCCGCGGCGGGACCGCTGCCGAGCTGCGCCTTCATCCGGGCCAGTTCGTCATCGACCTGGGAACCGGAGGACAGCGCCTCGAGCTCACGGGTGATGTCGTCCTTGGTGGAGCCGGTGATGTCGTCGAGGGCTCCCGAGGCGATCAACTCGTCGACCGCGCCGGCACGGGCCTGCATCTCAGCGGTCTTGTCCTCCGCACGCTGGATGGCCAGGCCGACGTCACCCATTTCCTCACCGATGCCGGTGAAGGCCTCCGTGACCTGGGCCTGGGCCTGGGCGGCGGTATAAGTCGCCTTCAGCGTGTCCTTGCGGGTGCGGAACGCATCGACCTTGGCCTGCAGGCTGCGGGACGCGTTGACGAGCTTCTCCTCCTCCGCCTGGAGCTGGGCGTGCTGGGTCTGCAGGTCGCCGAGCTGCTGCTGCAGCCCGGACTTGCGGGTGAGCGCCTCGCGGGCCAGATCTTCACGGCCAACCTCGAGCGCCTTCTGGGCCTGCCCATTGAGCTTGTCGATCTGGGTATTCAACTGGGTGGCCTGCAGTTCGACCTTCTTGCGACTCGTGGCCACGTCCGCAACACCGCGACGCACCTTCTGCAGAAGCTCGAGCTGCCGCTTGTAGGAATATTCGAGGGTCTCGCGGGGGTCCTCCATCTTGTCCAGCGCCTTGTCTGCCTTGGCACGGAACACAGTGGAGAGTCGGTTCAGAAATCCGCTCATAGGGGGCTAGGTCCTTCCGGTCACCTTCGTCACATGGCGCCGGAGAGGGGCAGACGCCATTCGCGTGTGCGACTAGCCTAGGCGGTGCGGGCCAACCCGGGCAGGCCGGACGAACTGCGAAATCTCGTTGGGGCCCTCGTCCCGGCGATCTGCGATTCGATTCGGGCGGCCGATCCTGGGAGAATGCCCGGGCAATGCGCCTCCGCTGGAGGCCTTATCGATGACGAGGACTGCTGACGATGGCCCTGTTCCGCGCCAAGAAGGACCCCGAGCCGACTCCGGCACCCCAGCCGGACCCGACTCCTGTCAAGGGTCCGCGCAAGAAGGATGGCCCAACGCCGACACGTCGGCAGGCCGAGGCGGCGCGGCTGGAGCGGTTGAACCCGCAGCTCAACAAGAAGGAAGCCCGCCGCCGCAACGCCGAGGAGAACCGGCGTCGGCGTGAGGAATACATGGAGGCCCGGGACGGCACCCCCGAGCGCAAGCTGATGCGCGACATGGTCGACGCCCGCTGGAGCCTCGGCGAGTTCCTGCTGCCCGCGATGATGCTATTCCTCGCTCTCAGCTTCCTCCAGCAGACCTGGGGCGGTGCGACGTTCGTCTCGCTGGGGTTGATGTATGGCTACATCATCCTCGTGCTGCTCGACCTGTTCCTGTTGTGGCGTCGCTATAAGAAGGTCGCGGCCGAGCGCTTCCCCAAGCTCGACCTGAAGGGCAAGGGCGTGATGATGTTCGGCTTCAACCGGTCGATCCAGATCCGGCGGATGCGCATGCCACGGCCGGTCGTGGAGCGTGGGGGCAAGTTCTGATGTGGCGCTGGGTCACCGACGGCGCCGAACTCGACACCACCTTCGGTTCACAGGCCGAGGCCGAGCAGTGGCTCACCGACAACTATCCGGACCTGCAGGACCAAGGGGTCCACGAGGTGACGCTCGTCGAGGGCGATCGGGTCGGTTATGGCCCGATGTCCCTCGACCCCCGTTAGTCC
>JAUNUL010000044.1:0-3250 GCA_030538175.1 Propionibacteriaceae bacterium
CAGACCACCCGTTCCCAGCCTGACGGCCCGTCCGCAGGCCACCCGTTCCAAGGAGCACCACCATGCGCATCTTCGACCCGCACATCCACATGACGTCGCGCACCACCGATGACTATGAGGCGATGTACGCCGCCGGCATCCGCGCGCTCGTCGAGCCCGCGTTCTGGCTCGGTCAGCCCCGGACCTCGGTCGAAGCGTTCGTCGACTATTTCGACTCGATCATCGGCTGGGAAAGGTTCCGGGCGCTGCAGTTCGGCATCCGCCACCACGCCACCATCGCGCTCAACCCCAAGGAAGCCAACGACGAGCGCTGCCGCGGCGTGCTGGACATCATGCCGCGCTACCTCAACAAGGACGGTGTCGTGGCGATCGGTGAGGTGGGCTACGACAACATCACCCCCGCCGAGGACGAGGTCTTTTCCGCCCAGCTCGAGATGGCCAAGGAGTTCGAACTGCCGGTCATGGTCCACACCCCGCACCGCGACAAGCTCGACGGCACCCAGCGCACCCTCGACGTGGTCAAGGAGGCCGGCCTCGAGCCGGGATGGGTCGTGGTCGACCACCTCAACGAGGTCACCCTCGATCCGGTCAAGGACTCCGGCTGCTGGCTCGGGTTCTCGGTCTATCCGAACACCAAGATGGACGAGGACCGGATGGTCGAGATCCTGAAGAAGATCGGCACGGAGCGCGTCCTTGTGAATTCCGCCGCCGACTGGGGTCGCTCCGACCCGCTGAAGACGGTGAAGACGGCCCACGCGATGCTCGCCGCCGGCTTCACCGAGGAGGACGTCGACAAGGTGCTCTGGCAGAACCCGGTCGAGTTCTATGGCCAGAGCGGCCGGCTCAACCTCGATCCTGTGCCGGGGTTCACCGACGAGCTCGCTCCGACCCCGGGTGCGGACACGTTCGAGGGCAACTCCGTGCTGCGCGGCCCGAAGTCTTGAGCGCACATCCCCCGAGTGCGCACCCCTTGACCGGCGTGAGTCCAGCTGGGCCGACGGTCGGGTACTGCACCAACGTCCATCCCGCGGAGGACCTGCCCGGGTTGCTCGCTCAATTGGGCGAGTCCGCGGGACCGATCCGGGAGCGACTGGGCGTACGCGAACTGGACGTGGGGTTGTGGCTGCCGGCCGGGGTCGCGGCGGAACTCGCGACCGACTCGACGGCCCGCGCACGACTGAAGCAGACCCTGACCGCCAACGGCCTGACCGTGCGGACGCTGAACGCGTTTCCGCATGGCGAGTTCCATGCCGATGTGGTGAAGAAGGCGGTGTACGCGCCGCGCTGGGGTGACCCCGCCCGCACCACGTTCACGATGCACTGCGCCGAGGTGCTCGCCGACCTGCTGCCCGCCGGCGGTGTCGGCAGCATCTCCACGCTCCCGTTGGGTTGGCGCGAGGACTGGACCGCGACCGACGATGCCGCGGCGGAGCGCGAGTTGGCAAGCATGGGCGCGTTCCTCGCCGACCTGTACGCCCGCACCAGCCGCCGGATCCGACTGGCGATCGAGCCCGAACCGGGCTGTGTCCTGGACACCATCGCCGACGTGGTGGCTTGGCTCGGACCACGGACAGCCGCGGGCGTGCTGGATGCGGCATATATCGGTGTCTGTCTCGACACCTGCCACCTGGCGGTCTCCTTCGCTGACCCGGCCACCGAGATCGCTTCTGTCCGGGCCGCCGGGCTGCAGATCGTGAAGGTGCAGGCGTCGGCGGCCCCGGAGGTGCCGGACCCGAGCGACCCCGCGCAGCGCGCCCTGATCGGCCGGTTCGTCGAGCCGCGCTATCTGCACCAGACCCGGGAACTCACCGCCGATGGGTCGGTGCTCGCCGTCGACGACCTCGACGAGGCACTGGCTGACCTGCCGGGTGCCGGCCCGTGGCGGGTGCACTTCCACATCCCGATCCATGCAGATCCCGAACCACCCCTGCGCTCCACGCGCGGGGTGATCCTCGAGTGCCTGGCTGCGCTGGGCGAACAGGCGTACGACCTGGAAGTCGAGACGTACACGTGGGCGGTTCTGCCGCCCGAGACCGCCGGGGTCGACCTCGTCACCGGCATCACCGGAGAGCTGCGCTGGCTGATGGAGGCAACCCTCCGCGCTGGCGGGAAGGACTGACACATGACACGGGTGCTGCTTCTCGACATCGTCGGGCTCACCACCAAGGCGCTGGCCCACATGCCCCGGCTGTCGGCGTTCGCGCGCGCAGGGGCCCAGAAGCGTCTCGATACGGTCCTGCCGGCCGTCACCTGCTCGGTGCAGTCGACGATGCTCACCGGACGGATGCCGTCAGAGCACGGGATCGTCGGCAACGGCTGGTATTTCCGTGACCTCGGCGAGGTGTTCCTGTGGCGTCAGCACAACGCGCTCGTGCAGGGCCCGAAGGTGTGGGATGCCGCCCGTGCAGCCCAGGGAGCGTTCTCGGTGGCCAACATCTGTTGGTGGTACGCGATGGGCATGGACGTCGACATCACCGTGACCCCGCGCCCGATCTATCACGCTGATGGCCGCAAGTCGCCGGACTGCTACACCCGGCCGCCGATGCTGCACGAGGAGCTGACGCGCGAGCTGGGGACGTTCCCGCTGTTCCAGTACTGGGGTGCCGGGGCCTCCATCGCCTCCACGAAGTGGATCGCCGCGGCGACCCAGCGGGTCATCGAACAGCATGCGCACGACCTGGTGATGGCGTACCTCCCCCATCTCGACTATGACCTGCAGCGGTTCGGGCCCGATTCCCCGCAGGCGGCGGTCGCAGCGGCCGAGCTGGACGAGGCGCTCGCGGACCTGCTGGCGACCGCCCAGGCCCATGACATGGCGGTGTTGGTGGTATCCGAATATGGCATCAGCGAGGCCAACCAGCCGGTCGACATCAACCGGCTGCTGCGCCGGGCCGGGCTGCTGGAGGTCTATAACTCCGGCGGGCACGAGCTGCTGGATCCATGGACCTCCCGGGCCTTCGCGGTCGCCGACCACCAGGTCGCGCATGTCTATGTGCGCGATGCTGCGGACCGGTCGCGGGTGGCGGCGATGCTCGCCGAACTGCCGGGAGTCGACGAGGTCCTCGACCGCGACGCCCAGGAACGCTATGGACTGCACCACGAGCGCGCCGGAGATCTGGTCGCGGTGGCCGAGCCGGGTGCGTGGTTCACGTATTACTACTGGCTCGACGATGCCGTGGCTCCCGACTTCGCGCGCGGGGTGGAGATCCACAAGAAGCCGGGCTATGACCCCGCCGAGCTGTTCCTCGAC
>JAUNUL010000044.1:3260-13393 GCA_030538175.1 Propionibacteriaceae bacterium
GGGCTCAACCTGCTGAAGAAGAAGGTCGGGCTGCGGTATGCGATGAACATCGTCCCGCTGGATCCGACCTGGGTGAAGGGGACGCACGGTCGCCTGCCCGGGGCCGACGATGCGCCGGTCCTGATCAGCTCCCACGACCTGCCCGGTCTGGATGGGGAGTCCGTGCCCGCGACCGGCGTCCACGACCTCATCCTCGCCGCCGCGGGCGTACGCCGACCCTAACCGGGGGCAAGCTCGGCCAGGCTCCGACGCACATAGGCGATCATCGCGTCCGGGCCGAGGCCGAGCCCCCGCATGGCGAGGACGAAGGTGTCTGCATGCATGGATGCCTGCTGGGCGATGTCCGGGCCATCGTTGGGCAGGGCGACCACGGTGCCGTTGCGTCCAGCGGTGCGGACGAAGCCCGCTGCCTCGAGCTCGCGATAGGCCCGGGCGACCGTATTGGGAGCCAGACCAAGATCGCTGGCCAGTCGGCGGACCGTTGGCAGACGCGTGCCCGGGACCAGCACCCCCGAGTTGATCTGGGCGATGAGCTGCTGGCGGAGTTGCTCAAAGGGCCGGACGGTTGAGGTGGGGTCGATGACCAACATCAGGCCTCCTGGAAGCGCCCGGCCCACAGACCCAGCACTGGATTGGGGCGCTGCCTGCCGATGCCCCACGGCACCAGGAGCGCGGCCCAGCAGACGACCCCCACGCCAAAGGCGAGGAACCCGAGCCACATCGTCAGATCCATCCCCTGGGCACGCACCTCGGGGTTGATCACCCAGGTGCCCGCCACGACGAGCAGACCGAAAGTCGTCAACACCCCGACGGCGACCGAGGTGTCCCGCACCCCGCGGACGGCGTCCACGCGGGTGGCATCGTCCCAGGCCAGTTCGAGGTCACTGTGCGCATGCTGGGGCAGGTCGATCAGGCGACGCTCGGCCCGCAGCAGCAGCCACCACAAGACGAGGACGCCGGCTGTCGCGAGCCCGATGAGCACCGGAACAGCGACCCCACCGGGCGGCCGGAGCGGGACCATCACCCACACCAGCAGTGCCACCAGAGCGGCCGCCAGCACGGTCACGGGAACGAGCCGGACGGCGAGTCCTTCGGGTGCGGTGCTGTAGTCGGCGAGGTCGGTCGCACGCGGTCGGGCAACCCGAGGCGCGTCCGGTCGCAGCATCGGATCGGGCCGGCGTGCGCCGAAGAAGCCGCCGAGGCCCATGCCGAACGCAGCCGGCAGACACACCAGCAGGCCACTGAGCCCGTCGCCGTCGGTCACTCCTTCCACGATCAGCGCGGCGACGAGCCCGACGGCCAATCCAGCGGACCCCCACCACATGGCGGCCCGCTCGCGTCGGCGGATGCGCTGCAGCACGGGCTGGCGCAACTCATCCGGCAGGGGCAAACGTCGGGAGCGGACATAGCGGGCGAGTTGTTTCTCATCGACGTGCTGACCCCGTCCTCGGGTGATGGGGGCCGCCGACGGCAGGATCGCGGCACCGAACACGACGAACCAGATGATCGCTTGCATCGTTCCTCCTTTGTATCGATACAATCAATGTAATGACACAAAGGCGCATGATCAAGTCATCGCGAGGAATCAGTCAAAGTCACGGATGGTGCGAGGCCCGATGATGTGTACGCCGAACGGCGCCACCCGCGCGATCAAACCGCGGTCGGCCGTCGCCAGCGTGACCGTCGCGCCCTCGGCTGCCAACGCCTCGCACTGGACGACGATCTCGTCATCGCCCTCCCCCTCGGCATGCACGGTCGTGATGCGGCCTTCGGTTCCGGCGGGTACGCCGGCCCGCGCCCGCCCCTCCACCACGAAGACGACCTGATCGAAGCCGGTCGTCGTCTCTGCCAGGCCCGCGTACACACGCCGGGTCGCACCGGCCCGGTCACGCCACCAACCATCGGGCACCGACCCGACCACATTGGCCGCGTCGACCACGAGCACCTCAGTGCGATCCGAACTCACCCGCTGATCATTTCGCACGCCTGTCTCCGCTCCGAGCGGGGCGAGGGCACACACCCCCGGTGCTGGCGGCAAAATCAGGCGCCCCTAACCTGATTCACCACGCCCGAATCCAGGGTGCCAACGCTCAGAAGGAGCAATCCATGACCTATTCCGTCGGCTATTTCGTGGGGAGCCTTTCCACCACCTCGATCAACCGTCGCCTGGCCAAGGCATTGGTCAAGCTCGGCAGCCCAGAGGCGACGTTCACAGAGATCCCCATCGACAAGCTGCCGCTCTACAGCCCGGATTATGACGAGTCCTATCCGCGGGAGGGGAAGGCGCTCAAAGATGCCATTGCGGCCTCCGATGCCCTGCTGTTCGTCACACCCGAATACAATCGCGCGATCCCCGGGCCCCTCAAGAACGCCATCGACTGGGCCAGCCGTCCGTGGGGGCAGAACTCCTTCGACCACAAGCCAGCCGCAATCATCGGCGCCTCGATCGGCGCCATCGGCACGGCGCTGGCCCAGCAGAGCCTGCGGGCGGTGCTGGCGTTCTGCAACGCTCGGCAGATGACCGCCCCGGAGGCGTACATCCAGATCACCGACGGCCTCATCGACGACGACGGCAACATCTCCGACGACGAGACCCGGGAGTTCCTGCAGGCCTATATGGCCGAGTTCCACGAGCATGTGACCCGCGTGCTCACTGTCCTGCCTCCGCAGCGCTGACCGACGGTCTTCCTCAGCCACGCCGCTGACAACAAAAGAAGCCCGCTTCCCTGATTGGGGAGCGGGCTTCTCGCGCAGGCAGGTCAGCGAGCGGCGACCTTGCCGGCCTTCAAGCAGGAAGTGCAGACGTTGACGCGCTTCGCGCTGCCGTTGACGACAGCCTTGATGCGCTGGATGTTCGGGTTCCAGCGGCGCTTGGTCTTCTTCTTCGACCAGGGCTTGTTGTTGCCAAAGCCCGGGCTCTTGGCACACACATCACATACGGCAGCCACTGGAGTCTCCTCGGTAAGAACAGGTCAAAATGCAGACAGCGGATCGCGACCGCGAACCGGCAACCTGGCGATTCTAACCAGCCGGATCAATGGGCGCAAATCGTTGCGCCCGCCCAGCTCCTCGCCCGATCGATCCGCAGGAATCAGCGTCCCGGCAGCAGCTCCACGTCAGCCGTGGATCACGACCGGGACGATCATCGGGCGACGGCGATAGGACTTGTTGACCCAGCGACCGATCTGACGCCGGACAACCTGTTGCAGCCGGTGGGTGTCATCGACGCCTTCGGTCATCGCCTTGACCAGTGCCGCGGCGATCTCATCCCGGATCCCATTGAAGACCGAGTCATCCTCGACGAACCCACGCGCGAGAATGTCCGGACCCGTGACAAGTTGCGCAGTGTGCGGATTGACGACGGCGATCACCGTGATAAATCCCTCGTCGCCCAGGATGCGCCGATCGGTCAACTCCGTGTCGGACAGCGCCCCGACCGTCGACCCATCGACGAAGACATAGCCGGTGTCGACCCGACCGACAACCGAAAGTCGGCCGTTGTGCAGATCCACGACGTCCCCGTCCTCGACCACGACCGTGCGATCGGCACTCACTCCCGTCGCCTGCGCGAGTTCTGCATTGGCCATGAGGTGCCGCATCTCCCCGTGCACGGGCATCACGTTGCGCGGCTGGACGATGTTGTAGCAATAGAGCAACTCGCCCGCCGAGGCGTGCCCGGAGACGTGCACCATGGCGTTCCCCTTGTGCACGACACGCGCCCCCAGCCGGGAGAGCCCGTTGATGACACGCGACACCGAGTTCTCGTTGCCGGGAATGAGCGAGCTGGCCAGCAGCACGGTGTCCCCCGGTTCGAGTTCCAGCGCCGGGTGCTCGCGATTCGCCAGCCGGGACAGCGCCGAGAGAGGCTCACCCTGGGAGCCGGTGGAGATGATCACGACTTCGGACGGCTTGTAGTGCTCGACGTCCTTGAGATCGATCAGCGTGTTGCCGGGCACCTTCAGATAACCCAGATCGCGGGCGATGGCCATGTTCTTGACCATGGACCGACCCACATAGGCAACCTTCCGGCCATGGCGGACGGCCTCATCGAGCACCTGCTGGACGCGGTGCACATGGGAGGCGAAGCAGGCCACGACCAGCCGCTGATTCGAGGAGGTGAAGACCCGTTGCAAGGCGGGCTGGATGTCCTTCTCGGGGGTGGTGAAACCCGGCACTTCGGCGTTCGTCGAGTCGGTCATGAAGAGGTCCACGCCCTCTTCGCCGAGCTTGGCGAACCGCCGCAGGTCGGTGAGCCGACCATCGAGCGGCAGCTGATCCATCTTGAAGTCGCCGGTGTGCAGGACCGTGCCGGCCTTGGTGCGCAGGAAGAGCCCGACCGCGTCGGGGATCGAATGGTTCACGGGGATGAACTCGATCTCGAACTCGTCGACGTTGACGACCGATACGTCGTCGATCTCGCGCAGGTCTGTGTTGCGGACCCGGTGCTCGCGCAACTTCTCGCGCACGAGCGCCAGAGTGAGCCGGGTGCCGAAGACCGGGATGTCGTTGCGCAGCTTCAACAGATAGGGCACGGCACCGATGTGGTCCTCATGCCCGTGGGTGAGCACCAGCCCGACGATGTCATCCAGCCGGTCCCGGATCGCGTCGATGCCAGGCAGGATCAGGTCGACCCCGGGGTGGTCATCACTGGGGAACAGCACACCGCAGTCGATGATCAGGATCTTGCCGTTGACCTCCAGGGACGCCATGTTCCGCCCGACATCACCGAGACCACCGAGCGGGATGATCCGCAGGGTGTCGGGTCGGAGCTTGGGGGGCGTACGCAAACCGGGAGAAGACATGCGGGTCAGGTTATCCGAACCAATCAGGCGGGGAACAGTTTGAGCGCCTGCATGGCCGAGGTGACCTCCGCCAGGTCGCAGGGGTTGGACAATTGCCTGCCGAGCACTTCCTCGATCCGGTTCATCCGATAGCGGACGGTGTTCGGGTGACAGAACAGTGCCTGTGCCGCATCGCCGACCGAGCCCTTGGCCACCAGCCAATGCTCGAGGGTTTCGAGCAGGGGTTCCTGCGCCCGTTCGGGGAGGGCCAGCAGCGGTCCCAGGACGGTTTGGATGAGCATCCGTGCCGTGTCGGGCGAGGCCGCGATGAGCGCCGCGAGCGGGTTGTCCTCCAGTTGGCGTACGCCGGACTCCCCCGCCGGAATCGCCGTCATCACCAAGCGGGCCAGATAAACCCCGTGGCTGGTCTCCGCCAGCGACGTGAACACTGCGCTCACTCCGACCCGGGTGTGTGCGACGCGTGCCAGGACCCCCAGCACGGCGGTCACCTCGTGTTCGCGCAGCGACACCACCCCGACCTTGAGGTCCGGCGTGAGCCGCCAGGCTGACCCGAGCCCGCGCCGACGCAGGCGGGCGTACACATCCGGCAGCGGGTCCGCCCCCGACGACGCTGCGACGATCGCGACGAACCGCCCCTCGAACGGCAGATCAAGCCGGGCCGCTGCCCGCCAGATCTCATCCCGGCCGGTCAGGTATCCCTTGAAGAGCGCCTCGAGCGTGGCCGCCCGTTCGGCTTCCCGCTCGACCAGGAGTTCGGCAGAGCGTTCCTGGTACGCCAGGATCGCGATCCGCGAGACCTCCTCCAAGCGCCCGAACATCTCCCCCGCGAGCCCGACGACCAAGACCGGTTCGGTCCCCTGGCCCAAGGCAGCCGCCTGCACGTCCTGCCACAGCTCGGCCACGGTGATGCGATAAGCCTCGAGGACCGCGTGCAGGGCCACCCCTTGTTCGGCCCGCGCCCGACCGGTCTCACTCGGCCCGATGCTGCCCGCTGGCGTGTCGCCACCGGCGATGGATGCCAGGAGATATTCGAACTGGCCCTTGATCGACGCCCGCAGGTCCAGCTGGGGCAGGTCGCGATAGCCGGGCAGTTCCCCCACCAGCCGTGCCTCGGTGCGGTTCACCAGATCGAGCAAGTGGGTCCGCACGATCGGCACCACGGACCGAAGTTCTTCATCCGCTCTGCCGGGCAAACCAGCGCTTGGTCCATCCAGAACCTTGCGGGAAGGCATGGTTTCTCCTGTCAGTCCGCAGAAATGTCGGTGTGGAGACGGATCTGCTTGATCCGCACGGAGCCGTCGGCAAGGCCGATCTCGCGATGGCTCCCGTCCGGGGCCCACCCGGACTCGGTCAGAAACGCACGCATATCGTCGTCGGTGCTGCGCACCCAGCAGGTGGCGAGGCCGAACCCGTCAGCGCGCAGCGTGTCCACACAGGCATGCAGCAGTCGGGAGCCATGCCCTTGGGCGCGTCGGTCGGGACTGATGAGGAACTCGGCGATCAGACCGTCCGAACCGGCCGTCGCATCGGGATCATCGCTGGGCATCGTGGTGGCGAAGCCCACCACTGCATCTCCACTGACCGCCACCAGAACCCGGCACTGCGCGACCGGCGGCCGGGTGATGGCTCGCTCCCAGGCCACGGCGACCTCGTCAGTCGACAGCTCGGCCAGCAACGCGGGGTAATCGGCGAACTCAACGGCCCAGACGCTGCCTTGCAGGGCCGCAATGTCAGCAGCCTCCCGCGGCAGAGCAAGGCGAACGGAGTCCGGCACATCGGTGGTGGTCACTGTGGCATGGTAGCGACCCGCCCCCAGCCAGCCTCCTCGACATGGCTGACGGCCAGCGGCTGCGATGTGATGATCCAGCAGCCACTGACCGTTCTGAGCACCCATGCTGTCACCGAGACATCAGACATCGGAAGCCGTGAAATCTGGCGTACTGCAGACATGGGCGATAAATCTTAGGGCATCCTGCGGCCCCGGTCGCCGTTCCGGAGGTCAGCCGAGCAGCCGCACGTCCGTCCCGGCCAGATCCAGCTCCAGATGCGTACGCCCCACCCGCAGATCCGCGGCCGTGAGACCGAGCGGCAGGCTCAACTCCACCGGTGGCACGGATTCCTCCGCGATGCGTTCGACGACGTCATCGGGGATGCGGTACGCCGCGACGATCACCTGGGGCTCACCCAACCGGACCTGCTGGGTGGGGATATCCAGGATCGGTCGGGCGCTGATTACGAAAGGAACCTGCTGGCCATAGAGGTCCGCGGTGAAGTCAACCTGCACCCGACCGCCGTCCTGGGGTGTCACCGAGGCTCCGACCTGTTGGGTGATCTCGGTCCAGGTGACCCCGGCGGAGCCGGTCAGCTGTCCAGCGGTCACCTGACGGAAACGATCTGCGGTCCGGACCTGCCGCAAGTCGAGGTCGATGCGGTCGACCAGCAGTGGCCGTTCCGGCGTGCCGGCCGGGATTCCCCGGCCCGACAACCGCACGTGGTCGAAGCGGTTGGCCGCCACTTGGGTCAGGAACGGCACGCCATCAATGCGCACGACAGGTTCGTCGCTGAGCCCCAGGTTGGCACCAACGAGTCGGGCCACCTGGGTCTCGGCCTGGCGTACGCCCACCCGGTCGACCACCCCGAGCAGCACGAGCCCCAGCACGAGCGCTACCACGAGGCCCCGCAGGACGCGGAAGCGTCGCTTCGGCTTGTCGTGGCGCGTCCGCGGGACGGTGACGCGCTCGTTGTTGGGCCCCACGGGGCTGACTCCCCGACGCTCAGTCAGTCTCGGGCTCAAGGCCGAGGATCGCTTCGATGCCCAGTGTCAGGCCCGGACGGTCCGGCACCGCGCGAACAGCCGCCAGCACACCCGGCATGAACGATGTGCGATCGAAAGAATCGTGTCGCACGCTGAGGGTCTCACCCTCGGTCCCGAACAGGACTTCCTGGTGGGCCACGAGGCCCCGCAGCCGCACCGCGTGCACCCGGATGCCGTCGATGTCGGCACCGCGAGCACCGGGCACTTCCTTCTCCGTGGCATCAGGGATGGGGCCAGCACCGGCCGCCTCCCGCGCGGCGGCGATCTGCTGTGCGGTCGTGGTTGCAGTGCCCGAAGGGGCATCCGCCTTGTTCGGATGGTGCAACTCGACGATCTCGACCGAGTCGAAATAGGGGGCGGCCCGCTTCGCCATGTCCATCATGAGGATGGCGCCGACCGAGAAGTTTGCCGCGATGATGACCCCGACCTCGGGCTTGGCTGCGAGCCACTCCCGCACCTGGGCCAACCGTTCCGCGGTGAACCCTGTCGTGCCGACGACGACATGGATGCCTCGCTCAATGCACCAGCGCAGGTTGTCCATGACCGCATCGGGGTGGGTGAAGTCCACCACGACGGTGGCGGATTCGGCGTCCTTCTTGGGGTCACCGAAGTCGATACCGGCGATGAGCTCGAGATCCTCGGCCCGTGCGACGGCCCGACAGGACTCCGCGCCCATCCGGCCATTGGCCCCGAAGACTGCAACATCCATGTCCGTGCGCTCCCGTTCGTGGTCGGTTCGATGTGGTGATCGGACAGGATCCACCCTAACGGGCGGAGGTGTGGTCGGAGCCACACCTCTCAAGGGTCCGGATGCCGTCAGAGCCAGCGCTGCACGAGCGTGCTCAGCCGCGGTCGGCTGACCCGTGCACCGACCACCGCGAGCACGGGCCGCACGCCGAGACCGTCGGCTGCCGCACGCTGGAGGTCAGTCACGGTGACCGCCCGATAGATCTCGGCCACCTCGTCGACAGTCCGGTAATCGCCGAGCAGCTCGCCGAGACCGATCCGGCTCATGCGGGCACTTGAACCCTCCAGGCCCAGCAGGAGTTGGCCGGTCATCTGGCCCTTTGCCCGTGCGAGTTCGTCGGGCGTCACCCCGTCGGTGATCACATCGGCGATCGTGTCACGCACGATGGCGGCAATCTCCGGCACGCGCTCGGGCGCGCTCCCCCACTCGATCGTCACGCAACCCGCGTCGGTATACGCCATCTCCCCCGCATCGATCGAGTACGCCAACCCGCGGTGTTCGCGTACTTCAACGAAGAGCCGGGAGCTCATGCCGCCGCCCAGGATCATCGCCAACAGGTTGAGCGCAGCGCGCGTGCGGTCAAACTCACCGGGGGCGCTGAACAATCCCGGTGACCGGAATCCCAGAACTGCCTGCGAGTGCTCCAACGGGCGGCGGTGCAACAGCACCGCCGACTCACCCCGTCGGGAATGCCCGGACGGCAGCCGCGGAGCCGGCGTACTCGCCGCAATCTGCTCCGCGAACGGCACCAAGGCTTCGGCGAGGCGGTCGTGATCCACCCGACCGGCGGCGGCCACGACGATCGCGGGACCGCGATAATGCCGACGCCAATACGACGCGATCTGACGACGCTCCAATGCCTCGATGGACGCCTTGGATCCGATCACGCTGCGTTCCAGGGGAGAGCCCGCGAACAGACGCGAGGTCACCAGTTCATGTGCCACGTCCGTCGGATCATCGTTGTGCATGGCGATCTCGTCGAGGATGACCTCACGCTCGGAGTCAACGTCGACCGACCGGACCAGCGATGACCCGAGCATGTCGGTCAGCACATCGACCGCGATGCGCCGGTCGTCATGCAGCACCTGGGCATAGAAGCAGGTGTGTTCCTTGGCTGTATATGCGTTGATGTCCCCACCCACGCGCTCGATCGCCGCCGAGATTTCCTCGGGGCGGCGGCGCTTGGTGCCCTTGAACAGGACATGTTCGAGGAAGTGGGACACCCCGTGCAGGTGCGGCGCCTCATGGCGGGAGCCGGTGTTCACGAAGAAGCCGACGCTGAAGCTGCGGCTGCCCGGAACCACTTCGGAAACGACCCGGAGGCCGCCGGGAAGGGTGGTGCGGCGGATCTGGTCCGGTTCCCCGGACCCCGCTTGGGCACTCACCCCACCGGCGACCTCCGGCAGGTGTTCAACCACGCTCAGGCCTCGTTCGTGGCCTCAGCCGTCGCCTCCGCCTCGTCCTCGATCACCGGGACGAGCGAGAGCTTGCCGCGGTCGTCGATCTCGGAGATCTCGACCTGGAGCTTCTGCCCCACCGACACGACGTCCTCGACGCTCTCCACGCGCTGGCCACCGGCCAGGGCACGCATCTTGGAGATGTGCAGCAGACCGTCCTTGCCCGGCAGCAGCGACACGAAGGCGCCAAAGGTCGTCAGCTTGACGACGGTGCCGAGATAGCGCTCGCCCTTCTCCGGCATGGTCGGGTTGGCGATCGCGTTGATCATCGAGCGAGCCGACTCGGCGGCCGGGCCAGCGGCGGCACCGAG
>JAUNUL010000518.1 GCA_030538175.1 Propionibacteriaceae bacterium
CTCGCACTGTTTGCTCGTGAAATCCGGTCACCGTGAATCCAAGGAACAGGGAGCGGTTGCGGCCGAAGACCTCGCCGAATTCGTCGACGACCAGTTCCAGCAGGTGCTCGGGTCGAAGGTCAGGACGGTGACCCCGTCGCGAGCGAGAACCTCCAGTGCTGCGTCGATCAGTTGCTCGCCCGAGGGCTTCCGCTGCGGCGAAGTAGGGAACACATCCATAAATCGCATCTTGGACTCTCGCTGATCTGGAGAAGTAAGGAGTGTGCGCTCTACGCTTGGGGACTCATGGCGGAGCGCGCGCTCTAGCTGTACCCGCCCATGACCCGGAGGCCTCGATGACCACACTCCGCCGATACCGCGTCACAGCGGCCGACGCCGCCGCCATGCCCGCGGCGTTGGCGACGGAGGCCCGATATCTGGGCTACCGCGCCGACGACCTCGCTAAGCCCTATGCGTCGTTCTTCCGGCCCGACATGCTCCCCGTTCCCGAGCGGGTCGCCGAGGCGATCGTCGCGGGCATGGCTCCGACGGAATACCACGTCGATCTGAACTCGTTCGCGGATGAACTCTCCAAGCCCGGCTACTCCTCGCTGGAGGACGGCTGGACCCGCCGGGGCGGCACGACGTACGTGGCGGTCCGCACGGAGATGCCCGGCGTGACGGCGCAGATGTGGGAGTGGTGGTTCGGTTGGCACTCGACCGAATCGGCGCGCTACAAGCTCTGGTACCCCGACGCGCACCAGTTCGCCGGTGTCGGGGAGGACCGGTCGGCCGACCGCGGGCTCACCGACCGTCAGCGCTACATCGACAACGTCTCATACGTCGACGAGTACATCGGGGGACGGCTTCAGAAGCTCGCGATCCGGTTCTTCGACCCGCAACGTGTGGGCCTGGCGGATCGGCCCGGGTGGACGCACATCTGCGCGCGCGTCGGCTTCAACCACCTGCCTCTGGTCTTCGGCTGGCTCGTCCACCAGGTGCGCCCGACGGAGTCGGGCTCGGAGATGCGTAGTCGCTTCTGTCTCAACGACCCCGCCATCGTGCGACTCCCGCGAGGATCGCAACTGGCGCATCGAGGGACGGGGCTCCTCTCCGCCGCCGCCCGTCTGGGGCTGGAATCCCCGAGTCCGAGGCTCACGCGCAGAGCGCTGCCGGACTCGATCGGTGGTGACATGGTCTACCACTGCTCGAAGGAGATGAACCACCTCGCGTCACTTCTCCCCGAACTGCACGCGGCCTTCGCCGGGACACCCTGAGGGGGTCGACCCGAGGGCCGCGCACGGTTCAGAATGATCCGGATCCACCCGTTCTCAGGCAGGATCGCCAGGTTCTTCCGCCGCAGGAGGGGATCGCCCATGAGCGCGGACGCGCAGCACGTCGACGTCGTGGTGATCGGTGCCGGCCAGGCCGGGCTGTCCGCCGGGTACCACCTGCAGCGCCGGGGCTTCGTCCCCGCGGGACGCGCCCGGCCGGGGGAGCGGAGCTTCCTCATGGTCGACGGCGAGGACGGCCCCGGCGGGGCGTGGCGCCACCGCTGGGCCTCGCTCACCATGGCCACCGTCAACGGGATCTTCGAGCTGCCCGGGGTGCCGGTGCCGGAGGTCGACCGGTCCCTGCCCAGCCGGGAGGTCTTGCCCGCCTACTTCGCCCGCTACGAGGAGAGGTTCGCCCTCGACGTCCGCCGGCCGGTCCGGGTACGCGCCGTGCGCAGGACCCCGACGGGGTCCGGCTCC
>JAUNUL010000519.1 GCA_030538175.1 Propionibacteriaceae bacterium
TGGCCTGGGTCGAGGCCGCCGTGCCGCTGGCGACGATCGACCGCGTCTTCACCGGCATGGCCTACGACCTCGTGCATGCCCGCGCCTACGCGGCCGAGACCGGCGTCCCGCTCGCCGTCGCCGCGGGCGTGCTCGGCCGCTGGCAGGAGTCGGGCGTGACCCCCGAGGTGCGCGACCTGGTGGAGCTGCACCGGCTCGACGCCCACACCGCCGTCGGCCCGCGCTGCGCCCCCGCCCACCCCGCGGTCGCGCGCACCATCGGCCTCGCCGCCCGCCGCGGCCTGGCCGTCACCGCGGTCACCGCCGCGCTCGCCCTCGCCCGCACCGGCACGGCCCCGGACGCCGTCGCCCACCTCACCCGCACCCACATCCGATCGATCCACCTGGAGGCACTGTGAACCGCACCGGCTACGAGAACCTGCTGCAGGCGGTGGGCATCTGCGTGTCCGCGCGCATCCCGGCGCTGCTGTGGGGCGACCCCGGCCAGGGGAAGACCGCTGCGATCGAGTCGGCGCGCGGGTCGGGCTGGCACGTGGAGACGCTGATCATCAGCCACTACGAGCCCTCCGACTTCGCGGGGCTGCCCGTGCTGGTCGACGGCCGTGTCGAGCTGGCACCGCCGGCCTGGGCGGTGCGTCTGCGCGACCACGAGGGCCCGGCGATCGCGTTCTTCGACGAGTTCTCGACCGCCTCCCCCGCCCTGCAGGCCGCCGCGCTGCGCCCGCTGGCGCACTACGAGGTCGGCGCGCTGCAACTGCCGCCCAGCGTGAGCTTCCTGGCCGCGGCCAACCCCGCCGATGTCGCCGCTGCCGGGTGGGAGCTGGCCGCACCCACGGCGTCCCGCTTCGTGCACCTGGAGTGGGAGCTGCCGCTCGAGGTCTACTCCGAGGCCCTCGTGACGGGGCAGTGGCCGACGATGCCGGTGCACGCGGTGCCCGACGACTTCGAGGTTCACCTGCTGGCGCAGCGCGTGCTGGTGTCGGGCTTCCTGCGGGCGCGGGCGTCGCAGCTGTCGGCCATCCCGAAGACGGCGATCGACCGGGGCAAGGCGTTCCCGACCCCCCGCACCTGGGACTACGCCGCCCGCCTCGTCGCGTTGGCCCGGGCCGTGGATGCCTCCGATGCGGTCGTGCGGCTTCTGGTGGCGGGGTGCGTCGGCGGTGCGGCGGCGCACGAGTTCCTGGCCTGGTCGGCGGCCCAGGACCTGCCCGACTCGCTGGCGATCCTCGCCGACCCGACCGGGCGCTGGTTCGCCGGCGCCCGGGCCGACCACGTCTACGTCACCCTGCAGGGCGTCGTCGGCGTGGCCACCCAGGCAGGGACGCCGGAGGCCTGGTCGGCCGCCGTGGTCGCCTGCTGCACCGCCGCGTCGACCGTGGGCGTGGACCCGGCGGTCCCCGCGATCCGGGCCCTGTTGCGGACGCGACCGGCCGCGGCCCCGCTGCCGCCCGAGATCAAGGTCTTCGGGTCGGTGCTGGCGCTGGCGGGCCTGTTGTCGACGCCGGGGTCGGGGGCGGGGGGTGATGCCTGCGGGTCGTCGGCCGTGAGGAGGTGGGCGCCGCGGGTCCAGCTCTCGACGTCGGTGCGCAGGCCAGTCGGGAAGGGGGAGCGACGCAGGCGCCGCTCCACGTCCTGCACGTCGAGTTCGGTCCGTGAAGCAGCGAGCACGACGTTGCCGTGCCGTCGTCCTTTGAGGACGTCGTGGGTCGCGACGAGGAGGCGGTGA
>JAUNUL010000045.1 GCA_030538175.1 Propionibacteriaceae bacterium
TCCGTCTCCGGCAATGAGGGTCCCATCGCCGACGCCATCGAGCAGGCTCTGCGGTCGTTTCCTCACTTGGAGGTCCTGCGCAATGGCGACGCGATCATCGCCCGCACCAACCTGGGTCGACCCACCCGAGTCGTCATCGCCGGGCATACCGACACCGTGCCGCTGACGGCCGAGCCGAATCTGCCGTGTCGCATCGAGGGTGAGGGCATTGATCGGTCGAGGCACGTGTGACATGAAGGGCGGGGTGGCTGTCCAACTCAGCGTGGCTGCCGCGCTGGCGGATCCTCGTCACGACGTGACCTGGATCTTCTATGACAACGAAGAGGTGGAGGCCGAACGCAACGGCCTGTTGCGGATCGCCCGGCAACAGCCGGAGCTGCTCGCGGGGGATTTCGCGGTGCTGTGCGAGCCGACCGGGGCTGTCGTCGAGGGGGGCTGTCAGGGCACTCTGCGCGTGCGGGCCACACTGCGGGGCAAGGCTGCCCACTCGGCGCGGACCTGGATGGGGCACAACGCGATCCATGACGCCGGTGAGTTGCTGACCCGGCTGGCGGCCTATGTCCCGGCCCAGCCGTGGGTGGATGGCCTGCAATATCACGAGGGGCTGAATGCGGTCTCCATCAGCGGCGGGATCGCGGGCAACGTCATCCCCGATCTCTGCACGATCGATGTGAACTATCGCTTCGCACCCGACAAGTCCGCGGACGAGGCTGTGGCTTGGGTCCGCGACTATTTGTCCGGGTTCGACCTCGAGCTGACGGACTTGGCTGCGGGTGCCCGCCCCGGTCTTGATCGCCCGGCGGCTGCCGAGTTTCTGGCCGCGGTCGGGGGCGAGGAACGCCCGAAGCATGGGTGGACCGATGTCGCGAGGTTCGCCGAGGTCGGCGTGCCCGCTGTGAACTTCGGCCCCGGTGACCCGGCCAAGGCCCACGCGGATGACGAGTTTTGCCCGGCCTGGCAGGTCTATTCCTGTCGTGATGCGCTGCTGCGCTGGCTGAGCCCCGAGGAGGAGATCGCATGACCAGGAGCTTCGAACGTCGCCACACCGGTCCTGTCGTGCGCTCCGGCGACCAGGTCCTGCCGACCACCACTGACCAACGTCTGCTCGCCTCACGGGGCCCGAGTGACTGGGTGCACACCGACCCCTGGCGGGTTCTGCGGATCCAGTCGGAGTTCGTGGAGGGCTTCGGGACGTTGGCTGAGCTCGGTCCGGCAGTGAGTGTCTTCGGTTCGGCGCGCACCCCAGCGGATCATCCGATGTATGCGGCGGCACAGACCCTGGGGCGCCGTCTCTCCGAGGCGAACTTCGCGGTGATGACCGGTGGGGGCCCAGGCATTATGGAGGCCGCCAACAAAGGCGCCTGGGAGGCCGGAGGGGTGTCGGTCGGCCTCGGCATCGAGTTGCCGTTCGAGACCGGCATCAACAGCTATGTGACCCTCGGCATCAACTTCCGCTATTTCTTCGCGCGCAAAACGATGTTCCTCAAATATTCTCAGGGATTCGTTGTTCTGCCGGGCGGCTATGGGACGTTCGACGAGTTGTTTGAGGCATTGACGCTCGTCCAGACCCGCAAGGTGGTCGACTTCCCCGTTGTTTTGTTTGGATCCTCCTATTGGCAGGGCCTCAAGGACTGGATCACCGAGCATTCGCTCGCGGAGGGCTACATCAGTGAGGCCGACGTCAAGCGCCTCATCATCACCGATGACATCGACGAGGCGGTCGACCTCATGGTGAGCGCCAACCGGCCTTCGAGTGCGGCGGATCTGCCGACTGACCCGGCCCCCGCCAACGGTCGCATCGCAGATGGGCAATGACGTGGTGATGCAGTTGGTGATCGTGCTCGTCGCGGTCGTCGTGATCGGCCTGGCGACTCTGGTGGCAGCCGGTCGGTTCGGTGAGCAACCAGCCGAACCCGTCCGTGACGTCTATCAGCCACCGTTTGCTGAGCACCGCCGCCTGCGGGCCTCGGACATCGAAGGCATCCGATTCGGGGTTACCCCGATGGGCTATGACATGGCCGAAGTGGACCTCTGGATGGCCCGGATCGCGCGGGAACTCAATGGCCGGGATGAGCCCGGACCGGTCGCGGACGCAGTGGCGGACGGCCCGCGTCGGGCGGATATTCCGGCGCGGGATGCCGCCTTGCCCAACAGTGTTATGGATCATGCGGAATAATGGATGGTGGCTCACCTGAGCAACGGTTCCGCCCGGGGAGAGCCGGGACTGAACGGGGGCCGTTTAACGGTCCACATGAGGAGAGATGAGGGTTCCCGATGGCAGCTATGAAACCGCGAACGGGCGACGGCCCGATGGAGGTCACCAAGGAGGGTCGCGGCATCGTCATGCGCGTCCCCTTGGAGGGCGGCGGTCGATTGGTCGTCGAGATGAACGCAGATGAAGCAACTGAGCTTGCGGCTGCCCTCAAGGGTGTCGTTGGCTGAACAGCCGATCTGACCGACAACGGACGCGGGCCCCTCTCTGGGGACCCGCGTCCATCGGTTTCGGCTCAAAGTTGAGGCTTCGCTGCAGCTCCGTGTCGGGCCCTCAACCCCGGTGCCGGGCGATCGCGGCCCGATAGACCTCCACGGTCTGCTCGGCGATGCGGGCCCAGGAGAACTCGTCGATGCAGCGCTGGCGTCCGGCCTTGCCGAAAGCCGTGGCGCGCTGGGGGTCACGGGTCAGGACGTTCACCTTCTCCGCGAACTCTTCCTCGAACCCGGCGATGAAATCAGGGTCATCCGCACGCTTCGGGTCATAGGGGACCAGGAGTCCGGTTGTTTCATCGACCACGACCTCGGGGATGCCACCGACCGCGGAGGCCACCACGGCCGTCTCGCACGCCATGGCCTCGAGGTTGACGATGCCGAGCGGTTCATAGATCGACGGACACGCAAAGACGGTCGAGTGGGAGAGCACTTGGCGTACTGCCGCGCGCGGGAGCATCTCCTGCACCCACACGACACCACCGCGAGCCTTCTGCAGGTGACCGAAGGCCTCGTTGAACTCGGCCGCGATCTCCGGGGTGTCCGGAGCACCCGCCAGCAACACCAACTGGGTATCAGGATCGAACTGCTCCGCGGCGCGGACCAGATGGACCAGGCCCTTCTGCCGGGTGATCCGGCCCACGAACGACACGATCGGTCGATCGAGGTCCACACCCAGGTCGGTCAGCACGTTGTGATCGGTCGTCGGCAGGAACTCGTCGGTGTCGATGCCGTTCTTCACCACGTGGATCTTGTCGGGGTCCAGCGCCGGATAGGCGTTCAGGATCGCCGGGCGCATCGCCTCGCTCACCGCGATCACAGCGCTCGCACCTTCGTACGCCGTCTTCTCCGCCCAGGAACTCAGCCGGTAGCCACCACCGAGCTGTTCGGCCTTCCACGGGCGGTCCGGCTCCAGCGAATGGGCGGTCACGACGCTCGGAATGTCCTGGAACAAGCCTGCGAGGTGGGCACCCAGGCACGCGTACCAGGTGTGGGAGTGCACGAGGTCCACCTCGGGAATGGCGGCCACCATGCTGAGGTCGGCACCGAACACGCGCAGGGCCGCATTCGCGTCAGGCGGGAAGTTCTCCGCATGGGCCGTCGCACCTTCCCGGGGCTCGCCCATGCACTGCACATCGACATCGATCAGCTTGCGCAGCTGGGGGACGAGCTGGGCGACGTGGACGCCCGCGCCGCCGTAGATGCTGGGCGGATATTCCCTGGTCAGAAGCGAGATTCGCATGCTCATGGATCGATGGTCGCACAATCTCTGCACGGGTTTGCGGGCACCTCGGTTTCCCAAGCCGGGGAGGGCTAAGGTGGGAAATGTCTCCAGCACATCGAACATGAGGTGAGACCGTTGCGGCCCAAAGTTTTGTCAATCGTTCTGGCCGGTGGTGAGGGAAAGCGGCTCATGCCGCTGACGATGGACCGGGCGAAGCCCGCGGTTCCTTTTGGTGGCACCTATCGACTGATTGACTTCGTTCTTTCCAATCTCGTCAACAGTGACATGCGTCAGATCGCTGTGTTGACGCAGTACAAGTCGCATTCGCTCGACCGTCACATCTCCGTCACGTGGCGCATGTCGACCATGTTGGGCAACTACGTGACACCGGTCCCGGCACAGCAGCGGCTCGGCCCGCGCTGGTATCAGGGGTCCGCGGATGCCATCTATCAGTCGATGAACCTGATCCGCGACGAGGACCCGGACTATGTCGTGGTCTTCGGCGCCGACAACATCTATCGGATGGATGTCAGCCAGATGTTGGATCAGCACATCGAGTCCGGACTTGCCTGCACGGTCGCCGGCATCCGGGTGCCTCGAAAGGACGCCAGCGCGTTCGGGATCATTGATGCCGACGCCGACTCGAAGATCCGGGAGTTCTTGGAGAAGCCGGCGGACCCGCCCGGTCTGCTCGACAGCCCCGAAGAGTCGTTTGCCTCCATGGGCAACTACATCTTCACCCGCTCCGCGCTCGTCGAGGCGTTGGAGGCTGATGCTGCGGATGCGACAGCCCGCCACGACATGGGTGGTGACATCATTCCGCGGTTCGTTGCCGGCGGCCAGGCCCAGGTGCATGACTTCACCGTCAACACGGTGCCCGGCGCCACTGACGAGGACCGCAACTATTGGCGGGACGTCGGCACGATCGACGCCTATCACGAGGCCCACATGGATCTCGTGTCCGTGGTGCCGAACTTCAACCTCTACAACAACGACTGGCCGATCTGGACCTATCAGGCCCAGCGTCCGGGCGCCAAGTTCGTCCTGCGCGGAAATGCCGAGGACTCCATCGTGTCGGCGGGTTGCATCATTTCCGGTGGCGATGTCGACGAGTCCGTGCTGTCGCCCAACGTCCGCGTCGACAAGTGGGCCACGGTCACCAAGTCGGTGTTGATGGACAACGTCCGGGTCGGGCGCAATGCCGTCGTCAAGAAGGCGATCCTCGACAAGAACGTAGTCGTTGAGGACGGCTGTGAGGTCGGTGTCAAACCGGAGGACGACATCGCGCGCGGGTTCACCGTCTCCCCGGAGGGTGTCACGGTGGTGGGCAAGGGCAAGCGAGTCACGCGTTCCTAGTGGACATATGCAGATCGGGCCTGGCGTGTGCTGCCAGGCCCGATCTGCATGTCTGCTTGTTGGTGTTGCGTACGCCGTGCGTCGGTTGTCGGTCAGTCCTTGACCGCGATGACGAGTCCGTCGCCAACAGGGGAGAGCGCGGCGGTGAACTCTTCAATCTCCTGGATCGCCGACAACGCTTCGCGAATGACGATGGTCTCGTCCTCCTGGTTGTCGGGATCCGCCACCTTGTTGGCCCACAGCGCGTGGTTGATCACCACGACACCCCCATGGCGCAGCAGCCGGAGCGCCTGCGCGACGTATTCACCGAACTCCAGCTGGTCACCGTTGATCAGGACCAGGTCATAGGCGCCATCGCTCAGCTTGGGCAGGACATCCAAGGCCTGCCCGGCGATGAGCCGGAAGCGACGATTCGGAATCTGCGAAGCGCTGAACGCGCGCCGTGCCGCGGCCTGCACCTCGTGCTCGGAGTCCACGCTGGTCAGCACGCCCTGAGCGTCCATGCCCTCGAAGAGCGCCAGCCCGGTGACCCCCATCCCGGTGCCGATCTCGACCACGGCCTTGGCGGCGATCATCTTGGCGATCGTCGTCAGCATCGTGGCCGATCCGGGACTCATGGCGGCGACCCCCATGGCGGTGGCCTCGCGTCTGGCGGCCTGAATGGCTTCGGACTGTGGCCGGAAGCCTTCGGCGAAGGCCATGGACAGCCCGGAGGGGACTGACAAGCCGGAAGGAACTGGGGTGACCTGACCTGGTGCGCTCACGCGGTCAGCCTAGCGTCCCCGTCCTGGTCGGGGCCTAGCATGGCCTGCATGACTACACCCGCGGCCCGCAACAGCCACACCGTCCACGCAGAGCTTGTGGCTGGCGTCATGAGCGTCGAGGTCGCGGTGGGGGACCGGGTCGCTCCCACTGATCCCGTGTGTCTGTTGGAGTCGATGAAGATGGAGATCCCGGTCCTCGCCGAGGTGGCCGGGGTCGTCGCGGAGGTGGTCGTCAACGTGGGCGATGTGGTCCATGACGGCGACCCTTTGGTGATTCTTTCGGTTTCGTGACACGCGTTCCGCAGGATCTGTGTCGATTGGCCCTGGGCACGCCGGGGTGCGTACGCTTCTTCTCATGTCGACCCCCTCTGCCATGCCCTTCGGCCGCCTGCTGACCGCGATGGTCACGCCGTTCACCGCCGACGGCGCACTGGACCTGCCGGCCGCCGCTGAGCTGGCCACCTATCTCGTGGATGAGATGGCCAACGATGCGTTGGTTATCTCCGGCACCACCGGCGAGGCGCCGACCACGAGCGACGAGGAGAAGACCGAGCTCCTGCACGCCGTGATCGAGGCAGTCGGCGACCGAGCTCAGATCGTCGCCGGTGTCGGCACGTTCTCGACGGCGCACACCGTCCATCTGGCTGAACAGGCAGCAGCGGCTGGTGCGGACGGCCTCCTCGTGGTCACGCCCTATTATTCGAAGCCGCCCCAAGCGGGGCTGCTGCAGCATTTCCGGGCGGTGGCCGATGCCACCGAGCTCCCCAACCTGCTCTATGACATCCCGCACCGGGCCGGCACCGAGATCGCGACGGACACGCTGGTGCAGCTGGCGGAGCATCCGCGGATCGTGGCGGTCAAGGATGCCAAGGGCAACCTCATCGAATCGTCGCGGGTGCTGGCACGGACCGACCTCGCCTATTACTCGGGCGACGATGCGATGACGCTGCCGCTGATGTCGATCGGCGGGGTCGGCCTGGTCGGCACGTCCACCCACTTCTCCGGAGCGGCTGCGAAGGACATGATTCTCGCCTTCGCCGATGGCCGGGTGGCAGAGGCCCTGGAACTGCATCGTCGTCTCGAACCGACGTTCACCGGCGTGTTCGCCACCCAGGGCTGCATCCTCGTCAAGGCAGGTCTTGGCGCCATCGGACGCCCTGTCGGCGGGCTCCGGGCACCGCAGGTCGAGGCCACGGCTGAGCAGACCGAGGCGTTCACCGCCTGCCTGCGCCGCTCCGGTCTGCTCTGAACGTTCAGCACCTGATCGCGGTTCGCACGTTCGGCGCCCTGTCCGCACCCATGCTGGCGACGCCTGTCCAGGGGACCGCTGCCTGCGGTTCAGGGAACGGCCAGGGAGAATGCCAACCCCCGGGAACTCAACGGGATCTAGGATGGGCGTGCCCGTTGTTTGTTGTCCGGTGAAGGAGGGCGGATGTCGACCAGCCGTGGAGCCTGGGTTCCTCCGACCTGGGAGGACGTGGTCCGTGATCACTCCGCGCGCGTTTATCGACTGGCACTCCGGCTGACCGGCGACGTTCATGACGCCGAGGACCTCACCCAGGACGTCTTTATCAGGGTGTTCAAATCCCTGCACAGGTTCGAGCCGGGCACATTCGAGGGATGGCTCCACCGCATCACCACCAACCTTTTCCTGGATTCGGCCCGTCGTCGGCAACGCATCCGTTTCGACGGCCTGGTCGATGGCGCTGACGAACGCCTTCCGGGCTCCGAACCCGCGCCCGGGGAGCAACTCGCCGATGCCAGCCTGGACCATGATGTGGCGCAGGCATTGGCGGCCCTGTCCCCGGAGTTCCGGGCCTGTGTCGTGCTCTGTGACATCGAAGGCCTCAGCTATGACGAGGTGGCCGCGGTGCTCGACGTCAAGCTCGGGACCGTTCGCAGCCGCATTCACCGTGGCCGGGCCCAACTGCGTGAGGCCTTGGCCCACCGGCAACCGACGGCGGGCCGCGAGCGCTATCTCGGGGTTGAGGTCGAGCGAGGACCGGTGATGGAGGACGTGCGATGAGGCCCTGTCCGTCGCGTCACCGCGAACTCGGTGAGCTGGTTGACGGGGCACTCAACGTCCGGGCAGCGGAGCGGTTGCGGTCCCATCTCGTCGGGTGTCCCGGCTGCCGTGCCGAAGTCGCCTCGCTGCGGGAGGTTCAACAGCGGCTCCGCTCGGCCGGGGCGACCTCCGATGCCTCGGGGGATCTGACGCGGCGTCTGATGTCGATCGCTGGTCCCGAAGCCGCCCAGCCGCTCTATGCACGCCCGTTCGATGCCCGGCCCCTCAGCGCGGGGCCGAGTGCCCTGCCCCGTCGTCGGGTGCGGGCCCGGCGAGCCATGGTGGCTGTCACGGTCACCTGTCTGCTCTTCGTCAGCCTGGTCGGTGTCGGCTGGGCAGCGGCGCCGCAGGCGGCCGCCGGATCGATCGATCCCGGCCCGTTGGCCCGTGACGAGTTCGCCGCGGTCCTCGGCCAGCAGGCCCTCGCCAACCCCGCGCTCGTCGCGGCACGGGCGGTCGAGTTGCGGGAACGGAAAACCGGCGTACTGCTGGGGCCGGAGGGTCCCACTACATCCCTGACGCCGCACGGGGCCCGGGAGGCCCTCGAACGGGCCGATGCTGCCTCGCAGCAGCTGACGTATTCGGGGCGACAGCTCGTGCAGGTCCGGCATCTGGCTGGTTTCTGGGTGGCCGATGTCGACATCGAGAACCTCGCGGGCCGGGGCGCTCGCGTGAGCTTCCCAGGCCGTCGCGGTGCCGACCGTGCCGCACTGCTCCCAGCCCCGGCGCGGCGTCCGCTGGACGTGGCCGACGACTACGCCCTGACGACCGGTCCGGGCCCCTTCGTGGCTGAGCGCCCCACCCGGATCGTCGATGCCCGCCATGGGGAGCGGTTGGCGGCCCGCTGGTGGCTGGACGCTGACACTGACCTGGTGCTCTGGGAGCAGAAATATGACGAGAGCGGGGCGACCGTTCTGAGCGCGGGATACCGGTCTGTACGCATCGGTTCCGTTGCGAAACGGCGGTCCCTGCCACCTCGGTTCGGTCCGCGGAAGGAGGTGACCGGTCTCGCGGTATCGCAGGCCGATGACCTCCAACGCCAAGGTTGGCTGTGCGACGGTCAGCTCGCCGGATTGCCCCTCATCGCTGTCCGCCGCGCGCCCGCCGACAACATGCTGCACACCGTCTATGGCGATGGAGTGGTGACCGTGAGCGTGATCCAACAACGGGGTGCCCTGTCGGGTACGCCGGCTGGCTTCGTGTGGGATCCGCGACAGCGGGCCCATCGCAGCCTGGGGTTGACGACGCGGTATGCCTGGCAATCCCGCGACATCGTCTTCACCGTGTCCACCGACGGGCCGGCAGACCTTGCCACCGCAGCGGTGGCGGAACTGCCACATCTGACGCCCGCAGCCCCGAGCGGCACCGGACGGGTCGTCCACGGCTGGCTGAGCCTTTTGGGAGCAGGATCATGAACCAGCCGTCGCCGTGGGCCCGCCCCGACCCGGGTTCGCCCCAGCAGTGGCCAGCGTCCGAACCGCCCCCATCGCCCTGGAGCGCTCCAGCCGGTCCGGGCGCGGGACCCGGATCGTTCCAGCAGCCGCTGCCGGGAACGGCTCCTGCGCATCTGCCTGCGCAACCACCAACGTCGCCGTTGCCCTTCCAAGCCAACGCGTCCGACCAGACCAGCGGTTCCTTCCTGGGGCAGCAAGTCCAGCCCGCTGAGCAGACCGGACCGAGTCGGGCTGCACATCGGCCGCCACGCTGGTGGTGGTCGGCAATCGTCGTCGCCACCACGCTGTCCGTGCTGGCCGGTGGCATCGCCGGATTCGGGGCCGCACAGTTGTTGGACCGGGGATCATCCTCGGTGCCCCAGGCGGCGCTGCCGCCCACGGGTGAGGACACGGTCGCGGTCGCGGAGCGGCTGTTGGAAAGCACGGTGACGATCGCCTACCGCTCCAACACCACTGGTGGCACCGGATCCGGGTTCGTGCTCGACGAACAGGGCCACATCGTCACCAACAACCACGTGATCGAGGGGGCCGCCAAGGGCGAGACCCAGTTGATGGTGGAGTTCACCGATGGTCAGCGCGTTCCGGCGCGCATCATCGGCCGGAGCCCCAGCTATGACCTGGCGGTGATCAAGGTGGAGCGGACGGATCTGAAGCCGGTTCAACTCGGCGACTCCGCGTCGGTCCGGCCCGGCCAGGGTGTGCTCGCCGTCGGTGCACCCTTGGGCCTGGGCGGCTCGATCACGGCCGGGATCGTCTCCGCGGTGGATCGCCCGTTCGGCGTCGGTGACGACGCCACGTCCGATGATGCGGTGCGGACCTATATCAACGGCATCCAGACTGACGCGTCCATCAACCCCGGCAACTCCGGTGGCCCACTCGCGGATGCGAACGGGCGGGTGATCGGGGTCAACTCGGCCATTCTTACCCTTGGTGGCTCAGCCAACGGGTCCCGCAGCGGCAACATCGGTCTGGGCTTTGCCATCCCCATGGACCAAGCAAAGATCATCGCCGACGAGATCCTGCGTGACGGGCATGCGACCTATCCGGTGATCGGGGCCGCGGTGTCGCCGAACGCGGATGGCGTACGCCTGTCCGACGTCACGGCGGGTGGCCCCGCCGCGGCGGCCGGGCTGCGCAGCGGGGACATCGTGCTGGCCGTCGAGGACAAGCCGGTGGACACCCCGACTGACTTGATCGTGCGCATCCGGAGCCACCGACCTGGGGAGTCAATCTCCCTCATGATCCGTGATCGTGGTCCGGTGACAGTCACGCTCGACGCGAAGGTTGGTTAGCGGGCTAGTCTGGGCCCATGTTCGACGTTGGGCCTGCCGAGATCGCACTCTTGGCCGTATTGGCTGTGATCATCTTCGGCCCCGAACGTCTCCCGGAGTTGGCCCGCAAAGCGGCCCGCATCGTTCGCTTCCTGCGCGGCATCGCCAACAACGCCCAGGAATCCCTCTCGCGCGAGCTCGGCACCGAGGTGGACCTGAGCAACCCCAAGGGCTTCATCAAGAGCTATCTGCTCCAGGACATCCAACCGGTGCTCGACGATGTCAAGAAGGACCTGCAGGAAGTCGAGAAAGAGGTGCGTGAGGAGTTCGCGCACGTCAAGGGCAACATCGAAGCGCTCGATTCCGCCCGGCAGGGCGACGTGGCGTATGCCGGGGCACCCTTCGATCCCGAAGCAACCTGACGGCCCCGGGCCGGTGAGGGTCGGTCTGTGACAGGCCCGTCCCACGATCATTTGTGACGGCCGGCTGCTCACTGAGCAACCGGCCGGTCATGGTGTTGGGAATACGGAGAGTTCGCTTATTTTCCGGTCGGGGTGAGCCCGAGCCGCATGCCGACCAGCGAACGGCGCCGCTGCCCGATCGTTTCAGCCAACTGACGCAGCACCACTGACGATGGATGGTGCGGCGCGGCGACGATGACGGGTGTGCCCTCGTCGCCGCCGCTGCGCAGATCCGGATCGAGCGGGACCCGACCCAGCAGTTCAACTTCATAGCCCAGCCGTGTGGTGAGGACGTTGGCGACTTCTCGACCGCCGCCGGAGCCGAAGATCTCGACCTGGTGGCCTTCGTTGCAATGGGGGCACTCGACTTCGAGATAGGCCATGTTCTCGACCACACCGATGACCTTCTGGTTCATCATCGAGGCCATCGTGCCGGCACGTTCGGCGACCTCGGCGGCCGCCGCCTGCGGGGTGGTCACGACGATCACCTCGGCATTCGGCAGCTTCTGGCCGAGCGAGATCTGCACGTCGCCGGTGCCGGGCGGCATGTCGACGATCAGGAAGTCCGGATCCGACCAGTGCACGTCGGCCAGCATTTGGGTGAGTGCACGATCGAGGATGGGGCCGCGCCACGCGACCACCTGGGAGCGCTCCGGCTTGAGCATGCCGATCGACATGACCTGGATGCCATTGGTCGGCACTGGCAGGATCATGGATTCGTTGTCGTCGCCGATCGAGGTCGGTCGGGCATCAGCAACCCCCAGCATGGCCGGGATCGAGTGGCCATAGATATCGGCATCCAGCACCCCGACGCTGTGACCGGCCTGGGCCAAGCCCATGGCGAGGTTCACGGTGACCGACGACTTGCCGACACCACCCTTGCCGGAGGCCACGAGGATGACACGGGTGGGGGAGTCGGGGCGGGCGAACGGGATGTCCCGTTCCGCGCGACCACCGTTGAGGCCCTTCCGCAACTCACTGCGCTGTTCGTCGGTCATCACGCCCAACTCGACCCGAACGTCGGTGACGCCCGCCACCGCAGCCACTGCGGCGGTCACATCACGCTCGATCGGGCCCTTCAAGGGACAGCCCGCGATCGTCAGGAGCACCCGCACGAACACCGAGCCGTCCTCGCCGATGTCGACGCGTTCCACCATGCCCAGATCGGTGATCGGCTTGCGGATCTCCGGGTCGTTGACGGTGGCGAGTGCGGCGATGAGCTTCGGCAGGAGGGCGTGCTCGGGATTGTTCGACTGAATATCGGGCATGCGGGCCAGCGTACGCGAGACGTGGCGTGGATCACGGATGGATCAGATTCAGGCCTTGCGCTTGTCCGGGCGATCCTCCGACTCGGGCGCCAGAGCCTCCCGCAGTTCGTTGCGGAGCTCATTGCGGATGAAGTCGCGCGTGGCGAGCTCGCCGACGTTCATGCGTACGCTGGCGATCTCCCGGGCAAGGAAGTCCATATCCGCGCGGCTCTGCGCCGCGACCCGCCGGTCCTCCTCAAC
The DNA here is from genome assembly GCA_030538175.1 of Propionibacteriaceae bacterium. Lineage (GTDB taxonomy): Bacteria > Actinomycetota > Actinomycetes > Propionibacteriales > Propionibacteriaceae > Enemella. The sequence continues at coordinate 12,589 of JAUNUL010000045.1, forward strand.
GCTGATCCGGTCCCTGGCCTCCTGGCGGTTCTGGGCCAACAGGATGAGCGGGGCGGCGTACGACGCCTGCAGCGACAACATCAACGTCAGGAAGATGAACGGATATTCGTCGAACCGCAAACTCGGGGGAGCGACGATATTCCAGATGATCCACAGGACGATGAAAACCGTCATGTACATCAGAAAGCGCGCGGTGCCCATGAAGCGGGCGAATGCCTCGGCGAAGGCGCCGAAGGTGTCACCGTCCACGCGCAGGCGCGGCAGTCGGCTGCGGTCGCGGCCGGGGGTGTTCAGTCGATCTTCACGCTCCGGGCGTTCCCGGGCACGGTCTGGCGGAGCCATGGGTCACTGTCCTTCCATCTGCTCGCCGCGCCAGTCATCGGGCAGCATGTGGTCGAGGACGTCATCGACAGTCACGGCGCCGAGCAGGTGCCCATCGGCGTCCACGACGGCCGCGTTGACGAGGTTGTAGGTCGCGAAGTGTCGGCTCACCACGCCGATCTGGGCGTCCGGAAGCAACGGTTCCAGGTCGGAGTCGAGAAGCTGGGAGATCAGCGTCGAGGGAGGTTCCCGCAGCAGACGTTGAATGTGGACGCTGCCCAGGTAGCGCCCCGTCGGGGTCTCCAGCGGCGCCCGGCACACGTGCACCATCGCCGCCAGCGCGGGGGTGAGTTCTTGGATCCGCACCACGGCG
>JAUNUL010000520.1 GCA_030538175.1 Propionibacteriaceae bacterium
CCGGTCCTCGATCGCGGGCTTGTGAGTGTCCTCGCTCGCCCGCTTGCCGGAGGCCGAGGCCCGGCCCGGCGTTCGCGCGATGGCCCGGCCCACCACAAAGAGAAATATCACGCCCAGGAACAGCAGAACGACAGCCCAGATGCCGAGGAAGATCGTCCAGAACCAGGCATCCCAGCCGACCTGTGCCCGGTCGATCTGGCCCGGTGGGTACCGGACATCGACGGTGGCGCCGATGGGCTTGGGCCGGTTGGTGCGGATGTTCGACGTGACCGTGTGCTCCTGCCCGGCCTCATCGGTGATCGTCACCACCAACGACCAATGCGTCTCCCAACGCCGGTCTTCGCGGTCATAGCTGCGGTGTTCTTCGTGGCCGATGACAGTGCCCGTGGTCTCGACCCAGCCCGCGTGCCGGTCCGGCCGCAGAGTCCAGCCGACGGCGGCCACTGCTATCACGCCCAGGACGAGGAAGAGGACCCCGAGGCGGCCGAAGAGGTTCTTGGTCATTCGATGACGGTACTTGTCATCGGGGCCGCATGCTCAACATGATCCGCTCCTCCAGCTCGGGCGTCATCGCATTCTCGATGCCCTGAAGGCTCGTGATGAGCAGGTACGCCGTCCGGTTCTCGCGCAGCTCCATGGCCGCAACCGTGAGGCGTACGCGGGGCGCGCGGCACGCGCGTTGTGGTGTCGGGGTCTCGAACTCAACGCTCGCCGAACTCACAACGAGGTCGCCCCAGGATTTCCTGGTCGTGTACGCCGGCCTCGGCACGGGAGCCCCCGTGGTCATGGCCGAGGCCAGTTCCTCGGCGGCTGCGGAGAGCCCGCGGGTGCGGACAGAGCTGGCGTACGACAACAGGCCCACGCTCCCCCCACCCAGGGGCGCTTCGGTGCAGGCCTCGGTGAAAATATTGAGGCAATCGATGCGGCTGAGATGATCCTTGTAGTCGATGGGGTCGAGACCACTGCGGACATCCGGCCGAAACGCGAAGCTGTCCGGCGGGACCTCGAACGAGACTCGGGGCCACTGTTCCCCCATCACTCGCCAGCCGGGCTCGACGGGCTCCTGGGGCAGGGTGGCGCAGGTGGGCGGCCTGGGGGTCGCGCCCCGGCGGTCGGACTTTCTGTCCGAGGAATTGTCGATCGCCATGATGACGCCCAGGATGGCGAGGGCGATGACAGCGGTAACGACCTTGCCCAGGAAGGACCGGAGGAACGGACCGAACTGCACCGTTGGCCTGGCCGGTCGTCGCTGCTCCTGACGCTCGACGGGGACGGCCTTCCCCGGCCTCCCGCCCCTGCCGAAGGGCTTTGGTGGGGGCGGTGGTGGTGGCGGCTCGGGGTCAGTGGGACCGCCGGGCGGGGCTGGCTCGCGGGGATACTGCGGCCAGTCGGCCTGAGGCTTTCGGAACCAGCCGATGATCCTGTCGAGTCGGCTCATGCCCTGGGCGCGGTGCCGCCCGAGTCGTTGGAAACTGGCGCGGTGCTGCCCGAGAGGTCGGAGGCTATCGCGGTGAAGGGTTCGCCGGTCAGGCGGGCGAAGGCGTCGGCGTACCGGGCCCGGGTCGCGGCCACGACCTCATCAGGAAGCGCGGGCGGTGGGGTGTCCGACGCGGGATCCCAGCCGGACTCGCGGGTGAGCCAGTTCCGCACATACTGCTTGTCGAACGAGTCCAGCGAATGCGGCCAGGTCGCGGCTTCCCAGAACCGGGAGCTGTC
>JAUNUL010000046.1 GCA_030538175.1 Propionibacteriaceae bacterium
ATGGCCGCCTTCACATAGGTGTGACCGACCCGGGAGATCACCGTGTGCCCGCCCTCTTCCTCGACGACTTCCTTGACGGTGCGTGAGGTGATGGTGTTGATGACGATCGTGGCGCCGGGTTCACGGGCCAACTCCTGGCTCGCGATCAGGGCGGTGAGGACCGAAGGGTTCACGACCTCGCCGGTCTCGTCGATGATGAAGCACCGATCGGCGTCCCCGTCAAAGACCAGGGCGAGATCGGCGCCGTGCTCGATGACCGCGCGCTGGGCATCGACCAGATTCTCGGGCTCCAGCGGATTCGGTTGGTGGTTCGGGAAGCTGCCGTCGAGCTCCATGAACAGCCCGATCAGCTCCGCATCGATCGACTCGAAAACCACCGGCACCGTGTGCCCTGCCATGCCGTTGCCGGCATCGACGACGACCTTGAGCCGACGGATGCCCTCGGTGTCGACCAGGGAGAGCACATGCTCGGCATAGGGCTCCAACAGATCCTGCTGACGCAGGCGCCCCAGGGCGCGCCCGGTCGGCGAGTTGTGCCGGGCCTCGAAGTCGAACGCCCGTCGGGCGATGTCGATCAGGTGGTGCGGTGTCACCGGGCGGGCCCCGCTCAAGCAGAATTTGATGCCGTTATAGCTCGCCGGATTGTGGGAGGCGGTGAACTGCACTCCGGGCAGCTCAAGCCGTCCAGAGGCGAACCACAGTTGGTCGGTGCTGGAGAGACCGATGTCGATCACGTCGACACCAAGCGACATGGCCCCGCGGGCAAAGGCGGCGCTCAACTCCTCACCGGTCGACCGCATGTCCCGACCGAGGACGAACGCTTTCTCCGCCCGGAAAAGATCGAGGGTCTCGACGAAGGCGACGCCGAGCGCATAGGCGCCATCGGCATCCCACTGGGCATCCGGTCCGCCTGCGAGGCCCCGGATGTCATTGGCTTTGAAGATCTCTTGCGTCAGCATCACTCGGCAGCCTACCCCGACCCACCCAGTGCCGGCCCGCCGCGAATCGCGGGTCAGGCGTCAGGATCGGCCAGCACCGTCAGGTGGCCGCGGCGGGCGAGCTCCACAACCCCCGCCGGTGCCGGCTGCTCGGCATGCCCCTGCGGCTCATAGGAAAACCCGACCTCGCGCACCGCGTTGGCCAGCGCCAACAGGTCATCATCGGAATGCTGTGGCTGGGGGTCATCGCCGACGGGCAGCCGGATGATTTCCCACCCCCGCGGCGCCGACAGGCCGGCCGCGTGGTGCTTGCACATGTCATAGCTGCCGGGTTCGTGGCGATGCGCCAGCGGCCCGAGGACCGCGGTCGAATCGGCATAGACATAGGTCAGGGTGGCTGTGGCAGCAGCCGAACAGCCAGTCTTGGAGCACACCCTGGGTTTCACGCGAGTCAACTTAACTCGTGCCCATCGGTTGCCGCGCTCGCCACGCGGGCACTCACCACTCGGTGTCCAAGCCGTAACCCTCGGGGTCGATGGTCTCCTGACTGAGCCCCGTCAACGCCGACAGCTGCTCGACGATCGTCCGGTGAACCAGGATGCGCAGCCCGCGGCGGCTCGCGGCGCGGTGTTCCAACGGCCGGCGATAGACCACAACCCGAGCCGGATGGTCGACCCCCGCTTCGATGGCCGCCGCCAACGGGACGTGGTTCCCGCTCCACGCGACCGACAGGTGGGGCACCTCCTCGACCCCCACCTGAACACCCCGCAACGCCTCCGGGCATTGCTTGGTGATCCGCGCGGCCGAAGCCGATACGCATTCGGTGAAGAACGCGTCCCGGCTCCTGGTCCGGCGCAGCCGGGCCATCGGTCCGTGCTCGTGGGGCATGGCCAGCGGGCCACGCAGCCCGCGTCCGTGTCGGTCTCGGCGGCGGGACATCAGCGGCCTGCTCTCGGGTCGAAGATCGGTTCGATGCCGCCGCCCTGTTCCAGAACGGGGATCGACAAGGATGTGGTGGCCAGCCCCTCCGCGGGGTCGGCCGCGCTCGTCAGGGCCAGCCCGGCGTACGCAGTGCCGGCCGCTGGGGCCTGCACGAGGACCGCGGCAGGTCGGTCAATGCCGTCCAACACCCAGTCCGCCGTCGCGCCTGGGCCGACGACCACATCCGTGGCCGCCAACTCGGCACCGTCGGTGCCGACCAGACGCGCGGGCACCGTGATCTCCTGCTCGCCCGGGTTGCTGATCAGCAGGGTCCCGCGGACTCCGCCGGTGACCGCCACGGAGCCGATGCTGGTGCCGGCCAGTGCGCCGCTCGAGGGCAGGACAGCCAGGTCAGCCAAGGGGCCTTCCCCGCCTCGCGATACGACGCTCGCCGTGAGTGGCTGCTCGGCGCGGATCCGCAGCGACGCGGGCTCACCCTGCAGGGCAGGCTCGAGGCGGACGAACGTAGTGGACTCCGCGTTGACGTCGACGGTGCTCGCGTCCACAGGAGAGAACGTGCCCTCGGGGCCCAGCGCCTCGATGGTGGCCGTCGTGCGGAGCTTGCCCGGGTTGGTCAGTGCCAACATCCGACCACCCGGACCGCCCGGTATGCCTGCCACAACCTGGTCGATGCTCGGCGGGGTCGAGCCCGCCTGCCAGTCGCTGCCCGCAGGTTGGACGCCGGCACTGACGCGCTGCCGCGCCAAGGCCGCCACCCTGCCGCGGGTCGTGCGGACCTGGACCCCCACCGGTTCGCCCCGGGTGAACAGCGTGTCCAGCGCGACGGTTCGGACGCTGCGACCGGGAATCGGGATGCCCCGGGCCCCGGGTGCGACCTGCGGACCGCTGGGCCCGAACAACACGAGGTCGACCTCGGCAGCACCCGCATCGGCGTTGATCAACAGGATCTCGGACCGGGTCGCGGCGGGACCGTCCGGATCGGAGACCAGGCCGGTGAACCAGTGCGAGGTCGCCGGCGTGCCGCAGCGCACCACCGACAAGCCACGATCCGGCCCGTCAGCATGCCGGGAGAAGGCGGCCGCAGCCGCACCCTGATTCTGCCGCCCTTCGGCGATCATCAGCACCGGCTGGGCGGCGTCCGTCAGGGTCATCCCACGACCGGCCGGGACCGGCGCGCCCTGCTCATCGGTGATCGACCGGGTCTGCAACGCCCCCCACGTCGTGGTTGAGACGAGGTTGATCGTCGGTGCGGCGGGACAGACGGTCACGGTGCGGCCGTCGGGATCCACCGGGGGCAATGGCCGAGGCTCTGTTGTGGGCAGCGCCGCACCACCCAGGGCCGCCGCAGCCAGTGCCACGACAAGGCCACCGGCGACACCCAGTCGCACGATCGGTTTGGTCATCGCGTGCCCTCCCCTCGACGTCCAGCGGTGCGGGCCCCGACAGGCGCGGCCAGCGCCCGCTGGCTCCCCAGCGACGGCGCGGACAGGACGCCCACGACAATAATTCCGAGCAGTTGGCCAAGGGCGAACCAGCTCTGACGGGGTGCGGCGATGCTGATGTCGAGGCGACCGGCCTGCGGTGGCAGTTCTGCGGTTGTTCGATCGGCCGCGGTCTGCATCGGCAGCTCGTTGCCGTTGAAGCGGATCCGCCAGCGCGGATCGGTGGGTTCGTGGATGGTCAGCCTCCGCTCATGGGTGACGGCCGGCAGGTCGAGCGCACCCCCGCCGAACGCCCGGGCGGGCACCACGACCGGTTCCGGCCCACCGGTCAGCACATAGCGTCCGGACGTGCCGGTCACTGTCCACACGACGGTGTCACCGAGCACGGCCTGACCACCGATTCCGGGGGTGTTGTTGATGCGGGCCCGCTGCTCTTCCGTGGCACCACGCACCCAGATGTGGCGGACGGCCAGGGAGGCCAAATCCTCGCCCACGCGCTCGTCGCCGGCGCCGCTGACCAGGCGCGCGACCATGCTGCTGGTGCGCTGCTGCATTGACCCGGATCCAGCGAATGCAAGGCCCCGATCGGCGTCGCCGAGACGGTGTTGGTCGTCGGCCACCAGGGACCACCGCGGCGCGTCCTCGGCTGCCTGCTCCACCGTCCCGGCACCCTGCTGATCGTGGGCGGGCGTCGGTGTGCCGGTGGCCTGATCAGCGGCGACGGCTCCGCCGTCGAACTCGAGCACCAAGGTCCGCGTGCGGGCATCGGAGAGCATCGCGTTGCGGATGAACGGCGGCAACTCGGCCACCTCGGTGCGTTGCAGCGGCCCGCTCGCCCCTGCGATCACCCACCAGACGACCCCCGCGAGCAGCGCGAGCGTCGTCACGAGCGCAACAGCGGCCGTCCCGAGATGGGCGATGCCGAACCCACGACGAGTCAAGGCTGCCGCGACCGGACTGAATCCGACGGCGGCCGCGAGGATCAGCCCCGCGAACTCCACCAGAAGCAGCACTTCGGCATCGGGACGAACCCGCGTACCCTGCGGCAGCACCGTCGCCAAGCGGCCCACCAGGAGCACCGCGAGCACGAAGGCCCCCAGTGCCAGGCCCCAGCCCGCCCACAGCGTCCGGTGGAGGGGACGGATGTACGCCGCCAACACCCCGAGCACCCACAGCAACCCGAAGAACGCAACACTGAGCCAGAGCCAGGGCAAGCCCTCCCCTGCCGTACGCCCCACCAACAGCGCCCAGGAGTCCGCCGAGGCCAACCCGCGCAGGCCGGCGTCGGGGCCGACCAGCAGTCGGGACCAACTCCGCATGATGGATGTCAGCCAGGGTGCGAGCAATACGACGGGCACGGCGATGGCCACCCCGAGGCGCGCCAGCCGCGCCCGGTCCCGGCGAAAGGCGAGCACACCGATGACGGCGGCCACCGCCACCAGCACCGACAGCACGGGCGCGAAGGCCAGGATGATGGCCAGCAGCAGCCCTGTTGCCCAGGCACTGCGCCAGGACTCCGGGCCGGTGGTGCGTCGCACGATGAGTGCACGCACGCACACCCCGAGCAGCGGCAGCAGCAGCGCCACGACGGCGACGTCCAGCAATCCGCGATTGACCGCACCGAGCAGGACGGGGAGGACGGCATAGAGCGCCGCTGCGACGAGGCGGACCCGAGGGTCGCTCACCACACGGCGCACCAATTGCCAGGAAGTCAGGAACGCCAGCGGGGCGCCGACCACCACCAGCAGCGTCACCAGCCAGTCCGGCCGGCCGAACGTCAGTGTCGAACCGATCGCGATCCACCCGAGCCAGGGGGGCGCGTCGCTGCCGGGTGCGCCGATGATCGGCGCGAGATAGGCCTGATAGGTGGCGCCCAAGGACGTGCGAGCCGGCAACAGGGCCGTGGCATGCAGCCACCCGGGGCGCACCAGGCCGCGTGCGGCGAGCAGGGTCGCGACCCCCAGCATCAACACGGCCACAAGGACGGGGTTGCGCAGCGCGGAGCGGTGCGGTCGATCGGCGACGGCGGTGAACTCGTCACCGGTCAACTCATCGATCGAGGTGTCGGCATCGTGACCGAAGGCACGCTGCCAGCGCTCAGCGAGACCACCCACGAGGAGGGTTCCGCCCACGGCGAGGCTCGACCACCAGCGCGGACGTAGACGCTTCACCCGGGTCGCCGCAGCCGCATCCGGGCGGGGCACCCGTGCTCGCAGCGCGCGAACCGGAGCGGAATCGAAGAAGCCACGCAGCGCTCGCAATTCGGCCAGGGAGCGGTCGGGAGCCTTCACCAACAGGAAGCCGAGAGCGCGCAGGATGCTGCCGAGCACGAGGCGGACCGACACCAGCGGTCCACGGTGGGCCGCAACCGTGCGCATGCCGAGCAGCCGGTCGGTCATCTCGGGATCGGTGCCGATCAGCCGGCTGCGGCGCAGACCACTGTGCCCGGCCCGGCGATGGGTGATCGCGGCATCAGGGCAGGTTCGCACCCGGTGACCGGCCAACGTTGCGCGCCAGCCGAACTCGACACCATCACGGAAGACGGGGATCTCGGGGGCGAGCCCGCCGAGGTCGGCGAAGACGCGCCGACGCACCAACATGCCGCACGTGCTGACCCCCAGGGTCTCTGTTGACTCGTGCTGGCGCTGGTCGATCTCGCCGGGCTCGAGGTCCGAGTGCCGGCGGGCGGTGTCGGAGATCGTGACACCCAATTCAGCGATCCGGCGGGGCTCATCCCCACGACCGGGCTGCAGGAGCTTCGGGCCGATGATGTCGGCGTCGGGGTGGGTCACCGCGCACTCGAGCAGCCGCCGCAGGGCGTCCGGAGCGACGGTGATGTCGTCGTGGAGAAGCCATAACCATTCGTCGTCGCCGACGGTGGCCCGATGGGGATGGGCCTTGACGAGTGCTTGGAGGGCCTTGCCCACGGCCTCGCCGAACGTGTCGCGGTCCTCACCGGCGACACCGATGGAGAACAGGCCGGCATCGCGGAGTTGGTCGAAGCTCGCGTCGCTCGAGCCGGTGTCAACGGCGATATAGCGTTCGGGAGCCAGCTCCGAGTTCTTCAGGGACGTGAGGGTTTGCGGGAGCCAAGCGCCCGCATTGTGCGCCACCAGGATCGCCGTGACCCGCAGGTGGGAGACGTCGATCGGGGCCTGCGTCTCAACCTCGTCGACCCACTGCCACGCCTCATCGGCGACCACCTGAGGGGATGCCGACGGGGATCCGGGGGTGCGGACATCGTCCATGGGTGCGTTCATTGAATCCTTGCTGAGGGAGCCACCGTTGCCTCCCTCATGTTAGCCACCCGGCGTCAGACCGCCCGCTTCTTCAGTTTGCGCCGCTCGCGTTCGCTGAGACCACCCCAGATCCCGAACCGTTCATCATTCGCGAGCGCATAATCCAGACACTCGCTGCGCACGTCACACGACAGGCACACCTTCTTGGCCTCCCGCGTCGATCCACCCTTCTCGGGGAAAAACGCCTCCGGGTCTGTCTGCGCACACAGGGCGCGCTCTTGCCACCCGAAACCGTCATCCTCCTCACCATCCATCGTGATGAGCGACAGCATGTCCTGCAATGGTCTCCTCCTCGCCCTTCACCCAAGCTGATTCCCGAATAACGCTGGTGGAATTACAGCCCTGTAGTTACTGACAAGTCAAGCGCAAATATGTCAGACCCGGGTGCTAGCTGGACGAAAACCCTCACTTATCTGTTGGCCGTTGAGCGGGATCCCCCATCGGAGTCCACCTGGGCGGCTTCCGCCCGGTCCCCGGCGGGGCCATGCGGGTCATGTCCGGATCCTGAGACGCCTGCTCGGCGTACCTCAACGCGATCTCCTCGGGGCGAAGGGGTTCGACCCTGCCGAAACCGGCAGATCCCCCGCTGCCGAATTCGGAAGCGACCCGCGTCACATCCGGGTCTGGCTGCGGACCGGTGGCTGCGGGACCGAAATCCTGTGGCTGGCGGGGTGGCGCTGTCCATCCCCCACGCTCACCGGGACGTCCCCAGTCGGCCGCAGCCGCCCCCGAGGCTGCCGCGCCGGCGGTATGCCAGGCCGCACCCGCCGCCCGATCAGGCTGCCAGGTGGGGGCCTGCCCGGTTGCTGAGGCCTGGGGCAGGGCGGGCTGTTCGGCCCCGGGCAGGGCCGGGACGGACTGCTGTGCGACGACCAGCTCCCGCAGACGCCACAGCAGCACAACAACGAGCACCTGCACGGCGAGAAGACTGATCAGATAGGCCACCTGGGCAAGGATCGCCAGCTGCGGCATGTCGTTGAGGGCACCCACCGCGGGCACGATCCACGTGATGACCAACGCCAAGGCAGCGACCGCAGTGACCGCGAGGGCGGTGTGGACGAGCGCCAGCGGCCGTTCCCCGGCCCACACGATCGCCAGACCGAGGACGAACGCGAGCGCCACCGACAGCGTGGCCAGCCCGTTGTCCGGGATGAACCCCCAACCGCTGAACAGAGTCACGAGCATCATGATTTCCATGAGCGCCAGGGAACCGATCAGCACCCAGGCCGCCGGCACCAGCAGTTTCTTGATCCGAGTGAGCTCCATGGCTCCCCTCCTGGTTGCATCCGCCATCGGAAGGTCAGGCTACCGGTCCGGGTGCGCCAGACTGGCCCCGTGAGTTCTGCGCCCAACAGTCCGACCAATCCCTCCCCGGCCTCCGGCTCGGCCACGCCCCCGTCGCACACGGCCCCCGGACGCATCGCCATCCTGGCCGGTGGGGTTGGTGGGTCCCGCTTCGTCCGAGGGGTCCGTGCCGCGTTCCCCGACGCCCACATCGATGTCATCGTCAACACCGCCGACGATGTCACCATGCATGGGCTGCGGATCTGCCCCGACATCGACACGATGCTCTATGCCCTGGGTGACGGCATCGATCCGGTCAAAGGCTGGGGCCGGGCCGAGGAGACCTGGTCGATCATGGACGAGCTCAAGGCGTACGGCGTCGAGCCGACCTGGTTCGCCCTCGGCGACCGGGATATCGCGACCCACCTCGTGCGCACCCAACTCGTCAATGCCGGGGCAACGGCCACCGAGATCACCGCTGCACTGGCGACCCGCTGGATCCCCGATCCTGCGCTGCGGATCCTGCCGATGACCGATGACCGGGTCGAAACGCACGTGGTGGTCGCCGACGCCCACGCCCCGTCGCAGCGTCGGGCGATCCACTTCCAGGAGTTCTGGGTCCGCCTGCATGCCGAACCAGAGGTCCTCGACGTGGTGCAGGTGGGGATCGACACTGCCCGCGCGACCCAGGAGGTGACCGAAGCGATCACCACCGCCGATCTCGTGCTCATCGGGCCCTCCAATCCGGTTGTCTCGATCGGCCCGATCCTCGCCCTGGCCGGCGTACGCCCCGCCCTGCGCTCCACCCGGGCCAAGGTGATCGGGTTCTCCGGGATCCTCGGCGGCGCCCCTGTGCTGGGCATGGCCCACCGACTGTTGCCGGCGATCGGGGTGCCCGTGACCGCCGAGGGCGTGGGGTTGCACTACGGTTCACGTCGTCGTCCTGGTGGAATCCTGGATGCCTGGGTGATCGATCTGCAGGATGCCGCCGCTGTCCCTGCTCTCACCGAGGCCGGTCTGCCGACGCTGGCGACTCCCCTGCTCATGACCGCCCCCCACGCGACCGCGGCGTTCGTGCGCACCGCGGTGGAGTTCGCATCGTGATTGAGATCTTCGCCCCCACCGGGGTCCCGGAGGTACGCCCGGGTGACGATGTCGCCGAGCTCCTGCTGCGGGCGCTGGAGAACGATCCGCGAGGTCCTCTGCGCGATGGCGATCTGGTGGTCATCACCTCCAAGATCGTGTCCAAGGCGGAGGGGCGGTTCATCGCTGCCGAGGACCGGCGGGCCGCCCGCGTGGCGGAGTCCCGGCGCGTTGTCGCGCGCCGTGGAGACACCGTGATCGTCGAACACCGTCTCGGCTTGGTCCATGCCGCTGCCGGCATCGATGCGTCGAATGTCGAAGCCGGCCGGGCGTTGCTGCTGCCAGTCGACCCCGATGCCTCAGCGCGCGGCATCCGGCGCGCTCTCACGGGGGCGACGGGACTGCGACTCGGCGTACTCATCAGCGACACCGCCGGGCGCGCCTGGCGCACCGGGCAGACGGACCTGACGATCGGCCTCGCCGGTGTCCTGGCCGTCGACTCACATGTCGGGCGGACCGACGACTATGGCAACGACCTGCGGGTGACCGAGATCGCGGTCGCCGACGAGATCGCCGCGGCGGCGGACCTGGCGAAAACCAAGCTGGGCGGACGGCCCTTCGCCGTGGTCCGCGGTCTCGGCCATCTCGTTATCGACGATGACGGCACCGCCACGACATTGCAGCGTGCGGAGGCGAAGGACTTCTTCCGCCTGGGTCGCCGGGAGGCCGTGTTGGACACGGTGCTGCGGGCGACCGGGCAGGCCGCGCGCTATGCCGAGGTCGTTGAACTGGACGGTGAGGAACTCATCCGGGCCGTCTGCGCCGGTGCGGACCCCGCGGACCACGCCTGGATCACGCGGTTGCTCACGCTCGTGGGCTGAGGCCTGCGAGCCGAGTGGGTGACGAGGGCACTCACTCCCCGGGCACTGACTGGGGAGCGTCCCACCGGGCCGAGTGGACGAGCCAAAGGAGGCGCAGCGCAGCGGAGACGACGACGCATAGAGAATTAGGCGTATGCCTCGCCCAGTTCCTCAGCTGCCCGGGCAACGACTTCCTTGATCCGCTCGGCCTGGTCGACTGGGCAGACCAGTGTCACGTTGCCGTGGCGGACCACGATGGTGTCGGCCATGCCGAGCACGGCGACGACTCCGCCGTCATCGGTCTTGTTGATGACCAGGTTGTTGCGGGCGTCCATCAGCAGCGACGGCCCGGCCATGGCGTTGCCGTCCTCATCCCGTGGCAGGTGTTCGGCGAGCGCCGGGAAGCCGCCCACGTCGTGCCAAGTGATCGGCAGACGGACCGCGACCACGCGGGTGCCGGGCGTACCCCGTCCCTGGGAGACCGGCTCCATCACCGCATAGTCGACCGAGATCTTCGGCAGGGTCGGGAAAAGTTCTTCGAGCCGCGCGGGCTCGGTGGCGAGGGTTTGCACCGTCGCATGGCAGTCGGGCACCAGTTGCGCCAGCTGAGCCAGCAGCGTGTCGGCACGCCAGACGAACATGCCGGCGTTCCACCAATAGTCCCCTGCATCCAAGTAGGCCTGCGCGGTCTCGCGGTCCGGCTTCTCCTTGAACTCCAGCACCTCGAACACCTCGGTCTGCCCGGCGACACCGGCCCCGCGGTGGAGATAGCCGTATCCAGTGTGGGGCGTGGTCGGCACGACCCCGAACGTCACGAGCGCCGTGGGATCAGCCTCGGCGACCTCGAACCCGGTGCGCAGCGCATCCTGGAATGCCTCCACGGGCTGCATGATCTGGTCAGCGGTCACCATCGCGACCACGGCATCGGGATCCTGGTTGGCCAGGACCGCAGCGGGCCAGGCAACGGCGTTGAGCGAATCGCGACCGACGGGTTCGCCCAGGATGTTGGCAGCGGGCAGCTCCGGGAGCTCCGCACGCACCGTGTCGGCATAGTCCGCACCGGTGCACACCCAGACCTGCTCAGCACCGACCACGTCAATGACGCGATCGAAGGCCATCCGCAGCAGGCTGGTCTCGCCCACCAGGTGGAGCATCTGCTTGGGCATCCCCTGACGGGACAGAGGCCAAAGGCGTTTGCCGGAGCCGCCGGCCATGATGACGACATAGCGCATGCGCCACACATTAGCCATGCAACCGCCACCTATGCTGGCCGGCGTGCTGCTCCATGACATCCTCGCCCGCCGCGCGTCGACCGACGGCTCCGGACCCTTCCTGACCTGCTATGTCAGCGCTCCCGAGGCCCGTCCGGATCGCACCGAGCTGTCCGCCCGGTCGTTCGCGAACTGGGTGGCCAAGACCGCGAACCTGTTGACCGACGAGATCGGGCTGGATCCCGGTGACCGGGTCGAGCTGCGTCTCGCTGCCGACCACCCCGGGCATTGGATGACGCTGATCTGGGTCATGGCCGCCTGGCAGGCCGGGCTGACCGTCACCGATCGCAACGGGGATGTCGTGGTCGACGGGCCGCGCCCGCCGGCCTCCACCCCGACCGTGCCGGCGTACGCCGCGTCCCTCCATCCGCTCGGTCTGGGGTTGCGGGACCTTCCACCGGGCTGGCTCGACTTCTCCAGTGCCGCTCTCGCCCAGCCCGACGACTGGTTCGGCGAGGGCCCCGAGGATGCGGATGCGGTCGCCTGGGAGGTGGCCAGGGTCGAGCGCTCCTTCGCCGAACTGACCAGTGTCACACCATCGGCGCGGCGCGGCCTCGTCGTCGATCCGCGGAGCGCCTGGGATGCTGTGCAGGAGTGCCTGGCCGCCCCGCTGTTGGGTGGGGGGTCCAGCGTTGTCGCGATCGGCGTGGACGAGACGACCCGGGCGCGCATCGCGGTGGACGAGAAGGTGGAGCCGTGACAGACCAATCGAAGCCGACCGAGCGCACCCTGCCCACGTGGCCGGCGGACATCTGGCCGGCGGTGTCGTTCGTCATGCCGGTCCTCAACGAGCGGGACTATCTGGTCGATGCGGTCACCTCGGTCCTCACCCAGGACTATCCCGGGGAGACGGAGCTGATTCTCGCCCTCGGCCCCTCCACCGATGGCACGACCGAGCTGGCGGAGTCGTTGGCAGCCATGGAGCCCCGCATGCGGCTGGTGCACAATGCGCGGACCCACATCCCATCCGGGCTGAACCTGGCGATCGACGCGGCCACGAGCCCCGTGGTGATCCGTGTCGATGCACACTCGGAGATTCCGCAGGACTATGCACGGGTCGGCGTTGACACTCTGCGCCGCACCGGGGCCGCGAATTGCGGCGGCATCATGGACGCGACCGGCCGCACGGACTATCAACGTGCGGTGGCGGCGGCGTACAACTCACCGTTCGGCCTCGGTGGCGGCGCCTATCACGGCGACGGCGAGGAAGGGCCGTGTGAGTCGGCGTACTTGGGGATCTTCCGCCGCGAGGTGCTGCTCGAGGTCGGCAAATATGACGAGGGCGTGCGCCGCGGCGAGGACTGGGAGCTCAACCTGCGGATCCGGGAGGCCGGTTATCGCGTGTGGTTCACCCCCGACCTCCGGGTGACCTATTGGCCCAGGGACAGCCGCAAGCGTCTGGCCCGGCAGTTCTGGTCGACGGGTGTGTGGCGCGGCGCGTTGGTCCGCCGACTCGCCACCCGCACCCCGCTGCGGTTCTTCGTGGCGCCTGCCTTGGTCGTCGGGTTGGGGGCCAGCGCGGCCGTGGGAGTCGCCGAGAGCGTACGCCCGTTCCGCGGCCCCGCGACCCTTCTGCGGGCGGCCCATCTGGCTCCTGTGGCGTACGCCGGCTTCCTGGGGCTCGCCGCGGCGAGGGCTGAGGGCTCCGCGCGCCAGCGGCTGCGGTTCGCCGATGTCATCGCGACCATGCACGTGACGTGGGGTGCGGGCTTCCTGAACGGGCTCATCCGCGGTGGCGGCACAACCGTGGACCGGTCCCGCGCGGGCCGATAGGGACATCGGAACCACCGCAGACCGGCTGCGGGACGTGCCCGCCAACCAACGTCGCGGCGGTCAGACCGCCCGGCAGATCAGCCCGAGGTCTTCGGTATCGGCCGGGTTGCCGGACGGAGCGCGGGGCGCTGGCGCCTTGATCGGCGTCGGGGTGGGCTTCTGGCTGCGCTTGGTCGACGGGGTGGCCGATGCCGTGGTCGAGGGTTCGGCGACCGGCTGGGTCGGCACCGGGGCGGCTGGCTGCTGGGTCGGCTCGACGGGTGCGGCGGTCTTCTCGGACTCCGCGATGCGTTCGGCGACCGTCGTGCGGATGACGTTGAAGTCCGGCGCACCCGG
>JAUNUL010000521.1 GCA_030538175.1 Propionibacteriaceae bacterium
CAGCCCGAGATGCCGACCCGACATCGCATAGTGCAGGACGTCTTCGGCCTCGGAGGCGACTTCGACGTCAGCGAGAACGAACGAGACCCGGCTGCTCAGGGAACTGCTGGACTGTTGCCGCCACGTGTCCATGACCGCGGCATGTTCCTGACCCGCCGCATCGGCCATCCCCAGGAACCCTCGCAATTGCCAGTTCATGACCGGCGCCAACATGCCCATGGGTGAGGCCGTGGGTTGGGCCCGGCCAAACTCACGCAGGACCGCGTCCTGCCACCACGCCTGGGCCACGTGGAAGACTTGGTCGGTGGTGCACGCGGGGACGCCGTGAGTGGCCAACAGCCGCCCCAGGGCAATGGCAGCGGCCAGAGTGCGAGCCTGCGGCGGCGGGCTCAGATCCGGCATCGCGCCCATGGACTCCACGATCGTGTTGTGGGCAAGCTGCATCAGCAGTCGCTGGATCTCCGGGTCGCGCGTCAGGTCGTCGTCCAGCACCGCCGTCAGGTGCTCCGCGAGATCCTTGGTCAGTTCCGGTGAACGGCCCAACACCCGGGCGGCGACAACACCACGGAGCTCGGCCCACTCGTCCTCAGCCATGGCCACCCCCTCCGGCTGGATGCGCAGCACTGCGCTTGAACACACCCATGTTCATATCAGTGCACAATGCCAAACGCACCCGCTGCTGGCCAGTGCACGCCCGCCCCGAACCTTCACCGCGGCAGCTCACCAGGCACGTCTGCGCACCCTGGGGCGCACGCAGGAGCGCACACACACGTCCCCCCAGTTCTTCCGGTTGGTCACCTTTCGTGCAGTGTGCACAACCTGCTGCGGCCAGTTCTCCGGGCGGGACAACCTCGTTGTTCGGGCACCCGGGTCGACTTACTCTTCAAATGGTGGATGTGGGGAAATCCCCGCACCAGACCCCGGATCACTGGCGATCTCCAGGAGGCGCACATGAGCTACATTCGAACGCAAACGCTCGACACTCGACGGGAAACCTTCAAGCAGGTTGAAGACCGTTTTGGAAAGAAGAGCGGGTCGCGTTATCAGGAAGTTTCCTACCGCATGCAGGCGGAGGAGAATTTCCACTACAAGCCGCTTTATGCACCGCAACTCAATACCTATGATGAGGGCTATTCCGTCCTGCGCCTGACCGATCCCTATACCTATGTGGATCCTCGTCAGTTCTATTACACGAGCTATGTCGCGAAGCGCGCCGAGGAATACGAGGTCTTCGCGAAGAACCTCAAGTTCATCGAGGACCGCAAGCTCACCGAACGTCTTCCGGAGCACTGGAAGAACCTGATCATCCGGGCCTACATGCCGATGCGGCACTGGGAAGGCGCGGCCCAGCTGATCGCCATCAACGGCGGCCGTTACGCCTGGGGCCACACCATCTCCCAGGTTCTGTCGCTGTCCGCGTTCGACCGGCTGGGCAACGCCCAGGCCCACTCGATGATCGGCCTCACCCTCGGCGGTGGAACCACCGAGACCCTGGACGAGGCCAAGGCCAACTGGATGGACACCGAGCCGCTGCAGCCCCTGCGCAAGTACGCCGAGGAAGCCCTCATCGAGTCCGACTGGGGCGTCGGCGTGATGGCGCTGGACATGATCGATGGCCAGCTCTATCCGCTGATGCATCAGTACGTGGAGGAGCAGGCCCTCGCCGCCGGCGACACCGTGATCTTCGAGGAGTTCAAGGGCACCGGCAA
>JAUNUL010000047.1 GCA_030538175.1 Propionibacteriaceae bacterium
TCGGGGTGGGCTCAGGGCAGGTTAGCTGCCGGGCTGGCCATCTTTGGTAGCGACGGCGATCTCCTCGCCGAGCGTCCAGCCATCGGCCAGCGGCAGTTGGTCGCCGCTCCAGAACTTGCCGGGGTCGTACCAGTTCACCGGGTACTCCTCCGGCAGCAGCCCCATCTCCTCGAACGTGAGCGCGACGACTTCGGCGCAGTACGCCACCTCCGGCCGCAACGGATCCGGTGCCGAACGTCGGCCGATGAGGGCCTTCGCGCGGGTGGTCCGACCGCGCAACCAACGCCAGGCCAGGCGACCGGTCGATGGGAACGACACTCCGTTCAACCTGGCGATCACCCGCAGCAAGGCATCTTCCTCAGTGCGGCTGACGTCGGGGGAGAGCTGACGCAGCCATGCCTGCTGGTGGTATTTCTCCTGCCACCGCACCACCGCGGAGCGCAGGTCATGCAACTGCACGCCGGAGTGTCGGTCACCGGTCCACACGTCCGGCAGCGACCGGCCGAGCTCGGCATGCCACATCAACGGCGGCAGATCGTCGAGGGCGACGGTCATCCCGACGTGGTTCACCGGCGAGTTCGTGAGTGCCTGGATCGCCCGGTCCGCCCTGGTCCGACCACGGAACACCCAGATGTCCCCGGTGCGGGTGTGGGCGAGAGCGTCGGTCAGCGTCAGCGACATGGGGCCAGTCTTGCCTAGTCTGGTCCCATGAGTGCGCGACGATCCACGGCGAAGCGGGCCAAGCAGGAGCGTGCCGCGAAGCGCGCACGGCGCAAGCGGGCGACTACGGAGCTGGCGTCAGGGCGAGGTGCGCGCAAGCGGTCTTGGATCGGTCGGGTCGCGAAGTGGCTCGGCATTGCCGGGCTCGTGGGTGTGGCGGCCGGCGGCGCACTGATCGCCCGGGACGAGCGGCAGCGGCGGGCGTACACCCCCGACGAAGTCCGCCAACGCCTCCACGAGCGGGCGGCACAGGCCGGGCAGACCGACTGAGCCGTCAGGGGGCGAGGCGCTCGCGTACCCAATCCGCGCCCTCGCGGCGATAGCGCAACCGGTCGTGGAGGCGCGACTTGCGGCCCTGCCAGAACTCCCAGACCTCCGGGACCAGGCGATAGCCACCCCACCACTCGGGACGGGGCGGCCGGAGCCCGTGATCGGCCGCGGCTTTGGCGGCGTTGGCGACGAGTACGCCGCGGTTCGCGATCACCTGCGACTGGGGCGACGCCCAGGCCCCGAGCCGGGAATCGAGCGGCCGGACGGCGTAGTAGGCGTCCGACTCAGCGGCCGACACCTTCTCGACGACGCCCTCGATCCGCACCTGCCGCTCCAGCTCGACCCAGTGGAAGAGCAGGGCGGCGTGGTTGTTGCCCGCGAGGTCGGTGCCTTTGCGGGAGCGGTAGTTCGTGTACCAGACCACACCCCGCTCGTCGTACTCCTTGATCAGCACCACCCGCTGCGACGGGCGACCCTCGGCGTCGACCGTCGCGAGCGTCATCGCGTTCGGCTCGGGCACCTTCGCCGCGATGGCCTGATCGAGCCAGCGCCCGAACTGCTCGACGGGGTTGAACGAGGACGCCGCCTCGTCCAGCTCGCCGGCCTGATAGTTCTTCCGCATTCCTCGGAGATCCATCTCACCGCCCCGATCCGGTGCCGAGAGACGGGACCGGTCGCACGATCGCCGACCTCACAAGCGCAGACCTCACAGCGTCGCGGTGTCGATGACGAACCGGTACCGCACGTCAGAGTTCACGACGCGGTCGTACGCCTCGTTGATCCGGTCAGCCGAAATCACTTCGACCTGGGCGGCGATGCCGTGCTCGGCGCAGAAGTCGAGCATCCGCTGGGTCTGGGCGATGCCGCCGATGTTCGACCCCGACAGCGAACGGCGGCGACCGATCAACGTCGGCAGCTTCACCGGCAGGCTGTCGGTCGGCATCCCGACGTTGACCATGGCGCCATTGCGGCGCAGCAGCCCCAGATAGTCGCCGAGGTTGATCCCAGCCGAGACCGTGTTGAGGATGAAGTCGAAGGACTCGCGCAGTTCGCGGAACACCGCGCGATCCGCGGTGGCGACGTGTGCGACCGCGCCGAACTTGGTGCTGTCGGCGGCCTTGGACGTGGTCTGGGAGAGCACGGTCACCTCGGCGCCCATGGCGTGGGCGATCTGTACGCCCATATGGCCCAGCCCGCCGAGACCGACGACGGCCACCTTGCTGCCCGGGCCGATGCCCCAGTGCTCCAGCGGCGAATAGGTGGTGACGCCGGCACACAGCAGGGGCGCGGCGTTCTCGAACGGGATCGACTCCGGGATGCGCAGCGCGAAGCGCTCGGTGACGACGATCTCCTGGGAATAGCCACCCTGGGTGATCTCACCGTCGGGATACTCGGAGGCGTACGTCCAGGTCAGGTGGCCGGTGCAGTACTGCTCCTCGCCGTCGACACACGCCTCGCACTCACCGCAGGAGTCGACCATGCAGCCGACGCCGGCCCGGTCACCGACTTTGAACTTGCTCACTGCGGAGCCGACCTCGACCACGGTGCCGGCGATCTCGTGGCCGGGGGTGATCGGGTAGGTCTTGGCCCCCCACTCACCGCGCACGGTGTGGATGTCGGAGTGGCAGATGCCGGCGTACGCGATCTGGATCCGGATGTCATCGGGCCGCAGATCGCGGCGGACGATGGTGGTGGCTTCGAGCGGGGCCCCGGCGGCGGGGGCGGCCCAGGCGCGGACGGTGGTGGTCATGAATCCTCCTCGTGCACAGCAGCGGCGCTTTGATTCTCGCAGGTGTTCGCGTGGAGAGCCGGTGGTGTCAGGACACCAGTCAGCTTCCACGCAAGTTGACTGAGCCAGTGAGCGTTTGCGCCGTGTGTCACAAATGCCTGTCCGCCACGCAGGGGTGGCGTGGTGATCTTGCCCAGCGTCACAAATGCCGGTTCGGCACGCGGGGGTGACGGGGTGTTCTTGCCCTCCGTCACAAATGCGCCTGGTCAGCGGCCGGATTTCGTCGTACCCCGCTGGGCTTTGGCGGTGAGGGGGTCCTCGGGCCAGGGATGTTTGGCGTACCTGCCTCGATTCTCCGCACGCACACCCGGATAGCCGTTCACCCAGAACGACGCGAGATCATCGGTGACCGCCAGCGGCCGACCGGCGGGGGAGAGGAGGTGGAAGAGGATGGGTACGCCGGCAATCCGCGGCGTCTCGGTCAACCCGAAGCACTCCTGCAGCTTCACCGCCAGCACCGGCCGATCGGCCGGATCCTCGGGATAGTCGATCCGGATCGCCGACCCGGTCGGCACCGTAAGTCGCTCGGGCACGAGCGCATCGAATGCGCCGGCTTCCGGCCACGGCAGCAAGCGCCGCAGCGCCGACGTCAGATCCAGCGAGCGCACCGAAGCGCCGTCGGCAAGCTGCAGCAGTTCGGGCCCGAGCCACTCGTCCAGCCGCTCGATCAGCGTTGCCGAATCCACCGCCGGCCAGGGTTCGCCCAGGTGCGTGTGGGCGTACGCCAACCGCCGCCGCAGCACGTTCGCCGCCGGCGACCAGTTGAGCAACTCCAAACCATCGCGCGCGAGCGCCGCCCGGACCGCTGCTGCTCCGGCCCCACGGGGCACCGGAATGCTGGTGACCGCGAGCTCGATGGCGCCAAGGCGGCGTACCCGTCGGGCCGTCAACCGACCACCGGACCACTCGACCTGCTCCTCCTCCCTGACCAGGTGCTCGCCCGCTGCCAGCGCCTGTTCCTCGGTGAGCATCGCCGCCGCGCGGATCACCGCACCGCTGCCGCGCGGCGCTCCGGGCCGTTCCACCCGGGACGTCCGGTCGAGCTCGGCGATTGCCAGCCAGTCCGGCTGGCCGAGCGCGCTGTCTGGCGGCAGGTCGGCGGCGGTGCCGGAGGCGAGGAGGTACGCCCGCGAGTCCCCGCCCCGCCGGCGCGCGATGCGGTCCGGAAAGGCGGCCGCTACGACCAGCCCGGTCGCCGAAGCCCTGGCGCCCGCACCACCGGCCTCGCTCTCCACGAGCCGAGCGAGCCGTCGCGCCTCGGCACGCCAGCGACCAGCGGCGGGATGTTGACCCGCCCGCAGGCTGCGGACCAGCGCGGCCACGTCTGCACCGGGTGCGCGGGCGTCGGATTCCAGCGCCGCGACGATCTCTGCCGCAACCTGTGTCCCAAGCTCACCCGCCCCCACGAACAGTCCCCGCGCCAACCGGGGATCCACCGGAACCCGGGCCAACTGCCGCCCGGTCGGCGTCACCGCACCCGTTGCATCGATCGCGTCGAGATCGCGCAGCGTCTGCTCCGCCCGCTCGACCGCGGCCGCCGGCGGTGCATCGGGCAGCGCCAGCCCCTCGCCACGGGGTGTGCCCCAGCAGGCCAGATCGAGCACCGCCCGCGTCAGGTCCGCGGTCAGGATCTCCGGCGTCGGCTCAGCAGCCAGCCTGGCCCAGGTTTCGGCGGCGAAGCAGCGCACCACCACACCCGGTGCCTCACGCGCGGCGCGCCCCGCCCGCTGCTCCGCGGACGCCCGCGACTCCGTCCGCGTGACCAGGCCGCTCATCCCGCGCGTCGCGTCGTACCGCGGTTCCCGGGCCAGCCCCGAATCCACAACGATCCGTACGCCCGGCACGGTCAGCGAGGATTCCGCCACCGATGTGGCCACGATGATCCGACGCTCACCACCCGGGGTCAGCGCCTCCTGTTGTTCGGCGGTCGATAGTTGGCCGTGCAGCGGGACCACCCGGGCCGCACCCCCGAGCAGATCCGCGACGCGGCCGACCTCGCGTACCCCCGGCACGAACACCAACGCATCCCCCGGCCAGCGGGTGAGCGCGTCGCGCGTGATCCGGGCGACGTGGGCGAGGAAGCCGTCAGTGACCCCGCGGGCGTCGAGGGCGGGTACGCCGACCGGCGGCGCCCACTCCACCGTCAACGGGTGCAACGCCCCGGTCACCTGGACCACCGCCGCCGGTTCCTCGTCACCGAGCAGCCGCGCGAACCGGTCCGCGGCCAAGGTCGCCGACATCGCGACCACCGTGAGGTCCCCGCGCAGGTCGGCTACCTCGCGGACCATCCCGAGCACGAGATCGGAGTCGAGTTGGCGTTCGTGGACCTCGTCGAGGATGACCGTCGAAATGCCGGGCAGGTCCGGTTCGGCGAGGAGTCGTCGCAGGAGTACGCCGGTGGTGCAGAACTCAACCTTGGTCGCCGGTCCACTGCGGGACTCGCCGCGGACGCGATAACCGACGTCGGCGCCAACCTGCGTACCCGACAACGCCGCCAACCGATGCGCCGCCGCCCGGGTCGCGATCCGCCGCGGCTGGGTGACCAGCACCCGGTCGCTGGTGAGGTTCGCCGCAAGCGCGGGCACGAACGTCGTCTTGCCGGTGCCCGGGGGTGCCTGGACGACCAGCCGCGAGCCAGGGACCAAGGCAGTCTGCAGGGCCGCGTGGGATGCCTCGGCGCCGACCGGCAGTCCCGAGCTGATCCGGGTCAGATCGAACATGGGAAACCGTGCCACGTACGCTTGCCTGAACCGGAGGGCTCGCCCGAGTCAGCGATGGGACGGGCGCTGTGCCTGGCCGACCAAGGGCTCACGGCACTCCTTCCCTGACACCGACAACGATGGGTTGAACCGAATGAACATTCTGCGCGTGGACATCTTCTCCGACATCGCCTGCCCCTGGTGCTATATCGGACAGGCGCGGTTCGCGAAGGCCTTGGCCGACTTCGAGGGTCGGGACCAGGTGCGGGTGACCTGGCATTCCTATCAACTCGATCCCAGCCTGCCCGAGCGGTTCGACGGCAGCGAGATCGACTACCTCGTGCAGTCCAAGGGCATGCCGCGCGAGCAGGTCGAGCAGATGACCCAGCAGGTCGCAGCCGCTGCGGCCGGGGAAGGCCTGCCGGTCGACTTTGCCGCGGTGGTCCCGGCGAATTCACTGCGGGCCCACTTCCTGCTCAAGACCGTCGCCCGCCACGACGGTGACGTCGATGCGGCCCAGCACGCCCTGTTCGCGGCGCATTTCGCCAACGGCGAGGTCATCTCCGACGAGGAGGTGCTCGTGCGGATCGGCACCGAGGCCGGGCTGACGGCCGAGCAGGCCCGCGCCGGGTTGGACGATGAGACCATCCATGCCGAGGTCCAGGGTGACATCACCCGCGGCCGCTCGATCGGCATCGGCGGGGTCCCGTTCTTCGTGTTCGAGGATAAGTACGCCGTCTCGGGTGCCCAGCCCCCGGAGCTCTTCCTGCAGGCCCTCACCAAGACCTGGCAGGAGATGGAGCCGGCCAACCCGACCCTGCTGACGCTCGACGGCGACGGTGCGTCCGGCGAAGCCTGCGGTGTGGAGGGCTGCGACTGACCCACCGGCTCGCCGGTCTGGGTGCTGCCCGGCGGGGACATGAGGTGCCGGGGGGACCGGCTCGCAGGGATATCGTCGAGGCATGAAAGCGATTGCTGAGGGCAACCAGTTGGTCCTGCCGTTCTTGGGCATGCTGCTCGAGGAGCCACGGACGTCTCGGGACCTATTGGGTCACCTCGGTCCGGGCTCGCGCTTCGAGCACCTCAGCCCGCACTCGGGCACCATCTATTCGCTGATGTTGACCTTGGTCGAGGCCGGCTGGGTGGCGTACGTCAATCACGCCCCGAACCACCTCGACCGGGTCTGCTCAATCACACCGGCCGGCCACGAGGAACTGAAGCGGCGTCTCGGTGAGGCGCTGGTGAACACCTCGTGGACCTCGGGACATCAGTTCGTCACCGCGTTGCCCTATTTGCACCTGTTTGACCGCGATGTGGCGGTGGCGTTGCTCGATCAGCGCGCCACCAGCCTGCGGACCCGGTCGCGGGAGTTCCTGGCCGCGGCGCATGCAAAGCGGCGGACCCAGTGTGAGGCGGCGAAGGATGACTATCTGTCCAGCCGCACGGAGTTCGAGGTGCGGTGGGTGGAGGAATATCGGGATGCGGTCGCGGATGGTGTCTGGCCGCCTATTGAAACGGTGGCGCCGGACTTCGTAGCCGAGGGTGTTGTGGAGTCGACCGGGCCCTGAGCGCCACGGTCGACAGCTCGGTCACGTGGTTCACACGTGGGCGTCATCGGAGTGATCGCTGCCGGGTTTGATCTGCTGCAGCAACGAGGCCAGGCCGCTGCGGGTGGCCGCGACGGCCACCTTGTCCCCGGCCACAAGGGGTTCGGCGTCGGGCCACCAGTTCCAGTCTTCACCGCGGCGTTGGACCGCGAGCAGACGCACGGCACCCGGTGTCTCGAGGTCGACGGCCCGCACCCCGTGTTCGGCCGTGGACCCGGGACGGATCTGCAACTCCGTGAAGATGACGACTCGGCGGCCGACGGAATAGATGACCTCGGTTCGACGGCCGAGTGCTGCGGCTGCAAATGCCGGGGCGGCGACCATCGACACCGACCGGGTGGCGCCCAGGCGCAGTCGGTTCTCGACCCGGCCTGCGAGGTCGTGGTCGAACATGCGGGTGACGATGCGCAGGTCGGGCCGTTGGACCTGTGCGACCAGCCCGATCTCGAGGTTGGCGGCATCGTCGTCGGTGAGTGCCAGCAGGGCGTCCGCACCCGCCACCCCCGCTTGGGCGAGGACCGCGGGGTCGGTGGACTCCGCGATCAGCACCGGCACCTTGAGTTGGCGGGCCCGCAGCACGCCCCGGGCGCGACGGTTTCGTTCGATGGCGACGACGGGCACTCCCCGCCGGTGCAGATCGTTCAACACCTCGGTGCCGATCCGGCCCAGACCACACAGGATCACGTGGTGGCGGGGACGGCCCCGGACTCCGCCGGTGAGCTCGCCGATGCGGGACTTGATCAGTGCGTCGACGATGACCGCGGTGATGCCGGATGACAGCACCAGCCCGACCATCTGGATCACGACCCCACCGAAGCGGGTGCCCAGGCTCAGCTCCTCGGCAGTGTCGCCGATCCCGGTCAGGGTGGCGGCGGTGAGCGCGAGATAGAGCGCCTCCAGCCAGGTGACCTGTCCGACAACGCGGAAATAGACCACGCTGCCGACCATCAACACCAGCAATCCGGTGATAACCCAGCGCAGTCGGCGGTCGAACAGCCCGACCACGGCTCCCCACAGACCGGATTGCCGGGCCTGTCGGTGGGGTTCGGGGAGTGCTTCGGTGCCGAGGACCAGGTCGCCGTGTTCGGTGAGTACGCCGGCGATTCCTGCAGTGCGGGTGTCGCCCAGCACCGCCAGCGTGGCCCCGCCCACCCGGTCCCGGCTGCCGGCGGTGACCGTGCGACCGGCGAGCTCGAATGTGCGGAGCTCACTGCCGGTGAGAGCGGCGGTTGCGAAGGCCGGTGCCGCCAGTTGAGTGCTGGACAGGACGGTGCATTCCCCCAGCAGCGTGGACAACCGGTTGGCGAAGGTCGGGTTCGACAGTTCCAGGACCAACCGCAGGTCGGGGTTGAGCTCCTCCAGCAGCAGGGCGATCCGGGTGGTGATCACGTCGTCGAATCCGAGCACCACCGCTGCCCGCGCGGACTCGGCGTACACCCGACGCAGCTCGGGCACCCGCACGCCGGTCACCTGCAGGATCTGCGCACCGGACTCGGCCATCTCGTGCATCGGGTACGCCGAAGCACCGACCGGCTCGTCGTCAACCACGAGGACCAGGACATGCTCGCCCGCACGCTCCAACTCCTCCACCAACCGAATGGCGGTGGAGCTGCTGCCAATGACGATGATGTGGTCATGCACGGCTGGGTCGCCGGCGACGGGATTCACGTTCCCATTCAATCGGGCTTGTGGCTCGCCTGTGCTGCCGGCTCAGTCCTCAGGCGTGGGCCTCGGGGCGGTGACGCAGATCGGCGTACTCCTCATGGCGAGTGAGCCAGCGCGCCAGGAACGGGCAGGTCGGGACGGCCCGGAGACCACCCTGTTCCCGCAGGTCCTCGAAGACGCCGCGGGCCAGCGCCGTGCCGATGCCGCGGCCCTCGAACGCCGGTTCGACGATGGTGTGCTGGAGATCGAGGACGTCGTCGAGTCGCTCGTATGAGATAAACCCGGCGACCTCGCCGTCGATGAGTGCCTCATAGCGCTGGGTCTTGGGGTTGTGCGTGATGGTGGGTTCGCTCATGGTGCCTCCGGGTCGGACTTCTTCTCGGGTGATGTGGGGGTCTGCGGTGGTGTGGCCGGAGCCTTGGGAGGCTGCGGTGGGCTGGCAGGCGCCCTGGACTGCGGTGGTCTCGGGGTCTGGTCAGGATCCCGCACCAGACCGGATCCGGGCCGGCGTAAGAGCTGTCGCAACTGGTCCCACCGGGCTCGTGGGGAGATCGGTGCTGGGAGCAGTGGGGTGGGCGGTGGGGCCTCCGCGTCCGGTGTCTCCGGTGGCGGTGGATGGCGCCGGAACAGCTTGGTCAGCTGTGCGGTCGCAGCCGCTGCCAGGGCGCCGTCGGGGGTGACGACGTTGATCGTGCTCGGGTCGCGTTCACCGGAGACGACATCGATCTGTTCGCTGAGGTAGCGCAGGACCACCAGGGCGCTCGCGACCACCGGCACGGCGAGGAAAGCCCCGATGATGCCGAAGGTGGTGCCGCCGATGCCGACGGAGACCAGGGTGATGGCTGGGTGCACGTTGACGCTGCGTCGCTGCAGCAGCGGGAAGATGACGTTGGACTCGAGCTGTTGCACGGCGATGACGAGCACGAGGACCCACACGGCGGTCATGAAGCTGTTCGACACCAGCGCGACCAACACGGCCAGCGCGCCTGCGGTGAAGGCACCGACGATCGGGACGAACGAGAACAGGAACGTGATGATGGCCAGCGCCAGCGCCAGCGGCACCTGCAGGAACATCAGTCCGATGCCGATGCCGATCGCGTCGATGGCGCCCACGACGGCCTGGGTGCGGATGAATGCGCCCAGGGTGCTCCACACCCGGGCGAGGACCTCGCTCAAGTGCTGTCCGGCCCGCCGACCGGTCACGACCCGCAGCGCCGGCAGGAACCGGTGCCCGTCCTTGAGGATGAAAAAGACCAGCATCAGCGTCAGCACGGCGGTGACGATCGCGTTGCCCACCGTGGAAACGCCGGTATAAACCCCCGATGCGATGTTGGAGGCCTGCCCCTGGAGCCAGCTTGTGGCCTGACTGGTGATCAGCTGGAGTTGTTCGCTGTCGACGTTGAGTGGTGGCCCGGCCAGCCAGCGCTCCAGCTCCTGCAGGCCCCGGCTGGCCTGACTGACCACGGTGCTGATCTGTTGCACCACACCCGGCGCCACCGATGCCAGCAGCCCGCCGAAGATGGCGACGAACCCCAGCGTGACCACGGCCGCAGCCAGCCCACTGGGGAAGCGCAGACGCTCCAAGCCGTTCTTCACCGGATAGAGGACCGTGCAGATGATGATCGCGACCATGATCGGGATCAGCCCGAACGTCACCTTCGCCAACAACCAGAAAATCGCGGCGGTCGCGATCATGATGCCGATCAGGCTCCAGGCCCACCGGCCGACCGAGCGTACGCCAGCCGAAAT
Organism: Propionibacteriaceae bacterium; assembly: GCA_030538175.1. Lineage (GTDB taxonomy): Bacteria > Actinomycetota > Actinomycetes > Propionibacteriales > Propionibacteriaceae > Enemella. The sequence continues at coordinate 10,500 of JAUNUL010000047.1, forward strand.
AACCGTCCCGCGATCGATCTCGTCCTCCGCGCCGACCTGGCGCAGGGGGTCCGGCGGTGACGGCGGGGGGATCGGCTGATCGAGCTGGCTCGGCCTCTCGTCGCGGGGGTCGGTCATGATCCGACTCTATGCGTCGCGTCTGACAAGACTGTCGCGTCCGCGACTGGCGGGGTCAGATCACGTACTCCGGCATCATGTCCTCGATGCGCGGGTCCATCGTTTCGCCCGGGCAGTCGCTGGGCTTGTTGGTCCGCACGACCTTGGCGGGGACACCGACCACCGTCGAGTGCGGCGGCACATCGGACAGCACGACGCTGCCGGCACCGATCCGGGAATAGTCGCCGACCTTCACATTGCCCAGCACGATCGCGCCGGCGGAGATGAGGCAGCCGCGACCGACCTTCGGATGTCGGTCACCGGTTTCCTTGCCGGTGCCGCCGAGGGTGACGCCCTGGAGCAGGGAGGTGTCATCGCCGATGGTGGCGGTCTCGCCGATGACGATGCCGGTGGCGTGGTCGATGAAGACGCCCATGCCGATCCGGGCGGCCGGGTGGATGTCCATCCCGAAGACTTCGGAGATCCGGGACTGGATCATGAAGGCCTCGGTGGAGCGGCCCTCGTGCCACAGGGCGTGGCCGACGCGGTGCATCTCCAGGCCGAGGAAGCCCTTGGCGAACAGATAGGGGATGAGCAGATTCGGATAGGCCGGGTTGCGTTCGACGCTGGCGACCAGGTCGACCCGCGCTGCGCGGGCGATATCGGGATGGCGCACCAACATGTCGAAGAACATGTCGTGCAACGGTGCCTCATAGGTGTGACCGTCAGAGGCTGCCTGGGCCATGGCGGTCGCGAGGCTGTCCTCGAAGCAGGACCTGCTGGTGACCCGGAGGTTCATCAGGGAGCGCAGGCTGGGCGAGCTCTCCTGACGGCTGGCCTCGGCGACCAACTGTTCCCAGACACCATCGATCTCGGCGGTGATGGTCTCGCGTACTTCGGTCTGTGTCATCTTGCTCCGTCCCGACTGACTCGGTCTGGGTCGGCGATGAACCGCCCGGCCTCAGACTAGTCGCATATCGCGAAAATCAATAACCCTATTGATCCAAACCATTTGAAATTTCATTTATTCCCCGGGGCGGGTGTCGACCGTACGCTGGAGGCGTGGAACTCACCGAGGTGCGCCAGAGATTGTGGGGTGCTGCCCTCGGCCGCAGCGCTGCCGCCCTGGTGGCGACCGCCGATGCCATCGTCGAGGTCTCCGTCGCCCCTGGTCGCCGTTGGGTTGCTCGCAGCCACAACGTCGAATGGATCGGGGGACCCGGTCAGGTCGAGTGCTGGCGTATCCATCCGGCAGGCGGCGCCCGGGATGTCCGTCATGGGCGTACGCCCGGCTGGGTGCATCCCACAGTCGGCCTTTTGTGGCCGGAGATCCTGCCGCTCTGGGGCCGCCCCGAGGACACGCACCGTCCCGAACGCATCATTCCTGGTTCGCACGGCCCTGGTCAGGTGTTGTTCGCCGCGGTCGATGGTTTGCCCGAGCCGCCGACGACCTTGGACCTCGACCCCCTGCGCTGGCTGTGCCTTCGGCTGGAGATGCCCGGTCGGGAGTGGACGCTGCGGGAGTACCAGGTCGGTCCCTGACCGAGCCAGGTCGCTTGCCGTCATGGTGCGGCGTGGCCCGGGCCGTGGCTAGTTTCGGAGCCATAAGACTTCGTGGCTGTTGGAAGGAATCACCCCATGACCCCTCCACTCATCACCGACGAAACAGGGCTCCCCGATCTCGGTGCCGAATTGCGGCGCTGGGATTCTGCCCGCACGACCCGCACCATCGCGATGCTCGTGGGCGGTGCCGCGCTCATGGTCGCTTCGATCCTCTTCGCGCTCTGGCAACTCAATCGGTCCGACACCATGGCACGTGGCCCGTTCGTTTCCGGCATGGCCATCGGTGGCTTCTTGGTGTTGCTCGGGCTGTACCAACTGTTTCGCGGCAACCGCGACGTCATCCTGTTCGCTGACGGGGTCGTGGAACGCCGGGGCAAGAAGTTCCACGTCTATCCCTGGACCGCGTATCGACCGCTGGTGCACGAACACGAGGGCCAGCTGCATGCCCTCCACCTCATTGATCTCACCGGTGAGAACCCGGTCGACGTGACCATCACACTGGTGGGCACTCAGGAGTACGCCGAGTTCATCAAGCTCGCCCAGCCGCACCTCGAGCGCATCCAGCTTCCGCTGGCTCGCGAGGCCGTCGGCCGTGGCGAGTTTGCCCGCTTCTTCCTGATGGCGTTGGGGCCGGACCGGCTGCGGATCTATGGCATGAAGCTGACCGGTGACCTTCCGGTGATCGCGGAGATTCCGTACGCCGAGGTCACCCACCTGCAGCGGGTCGGGGCGTACGACAAGATCATCGTCGGTCACAACGGTCAGGGCATCAACGTGAAGGCGATGGAGACCGCGGGCTATGACGTGTTCTGGCTGCTGCTGCAGGAAATGGTCGCCGCGCAGCGTCCGCAGCGCTGAGGGCTCGCAGGCGCGACCCTGCTGACCTGCCGACCTGGGTGCAACTGCCCGACGTGCAGGCGCATCGGGGGCGGTTTCAGGGGGTGAGTGCACCACTGGTTAGTAGTTCGGCCATCTTCTCGGT